>JAUWXJ010000035.1 GCA_030616425.1 Desulfobacterales bacterium
GCGTACGTCTTCATCTTGTTGAGCAGGCCGATGCCCCGACCTTCTTGGCGGATGTAAAGAAGGACCCCCGTACCTTCTTGTTCAATCATCTTCAGGGCGGCATGAAGTTGTTCTCCGCAGTCGCAGCGCATAGAACCAAACACGTCACCGGTCAGACATTCCGAATGAACGCGCACCAGGGTTGGCTTGGCAGAATCGATTTCCCCCTTGACCATGGCAATATGTAGTAAATCGTCTACGTCATTCTCGTAGACTGTGGTTTTAAATTTACCCGCGACATTCGTCGGAAGGACTGTGGTGGCAACAGGATGCACAAAGGACTCGGTTCGGAGTCGGTATTCAATCAGGTCCTCAATAGTGCAGATTCCGATGTCATGCGTTTCTGAGAATTTTTCTAGGTCAGGCATCCTGGCCATTGTACCATCTTCCTTCATGACCTCACAGATCACCCCTGCCGGCTTCAAGCCCGCAAGGCGGGCCAGATCAACCGAGCCTTCTGTCTGTCCGGACCGAACAATAACGCCGCCCTTTCTTGCGCGAATCGGAAATACATGACCAGGGCGAACCAAGTCAGATGGATTTGCGTTATCTCCCACGGCAGTCAGGATCGTTGTAGCCCTGTCTGCAGCCGAAATCCCTGTAGTCACGCCATATCGGGCCTCTATGGATACAGTGAAGGCGGTCTGGAACCGTGAGGTATTACGCTCTGCCATGGGAGGCAGGTCGAGGGCTTGCACTTTTTCTGAGGTCAAAGAGAGGCAGATCAACCCCCTGCCATGTTTAGCCATGAAATTGATCGTTTCAGGTGTCACCTTTTCAGCAGCAATGGTAAGGTCCCCTTCGTTTTCCCGGTCCTCGTCATCAACGAGAATAACTATTTTGCCTTGCCTGATATGTTCAATAGCTTCCCCTATCGTTATGCGTGGCATGTTGTTCTCCTTACATAAACCCTGTGTTTGTTAGCAGGGTTTCGTCAATGGATGAACTCCCGCCCTTTGTCTGTGTCTCTCCTTTGCCAAAGTGCTGGGTGAGGCGCTCTACGTATTTTCCTATCATATCTGTCTCAATGTTGACCGGATCTCCTACCTTTTTAAAACCCATTGTGGTTATCTTGGCTGTGTGAGGAATGATACTAACCTCAAAAGAGGTTCTGTTGCAGACATTTACTGTAAGACTGATGCCGTCAACAGCAATGGAGCCTTTTTGAATAATGTAGCGGGAAAGGGCTTCTGGTACACCAAAGACAAAAAGCGTGGCATTGGCCACGGGCCGCTTCGCCTCTACGACGCCGACGCCATCAATGTGTCCGCTAACCAGGTGCCCCCCAAGACGATCACCGAGACTCAATGCCCGTTCCAGGTTCACTCTGTCTCCAACTTTTGTTTGGCCCAGTGTCGTTTTTGAAAGTGTCTCAGGTGCTATGTCAACCTCAAAGATATTCTTCTGAAAATCGACGACGGTCAGGCAGGTCCCGCTTACAGCAACACTGTCACCCACCCTGATCTTTTCCATTGGAAAGTCGGCTTCGACACCCATGCGCATGCCGCCTGCGGCGCGGCTTAGCAATTTAACGGTTCCAAGACCCTCTATGATACCGGTGAACATCGAGTGTTATCTCCCTATGGGGTAGTGAAGTGCCTAAAGTGTCTGATGTTTCAGGTATCCCTCTATCATCACGTCGTCTGCAAACCGACGAACTGAGATGTCGGTAACCTGCATGCTTTCATTCATAAGGTTTATTCCGGTGCCTCTGCATACCGGAATCCCGTTGCCTCCGCAAATCTTGGGGCCATAAAACATATAGATCTTGTCCACAATGCCTGCCCTCAAGGCCGAACTATTAACGCGGCTTCCCCCTTCGATAAGGACGCTAGTTATGCCCATTCCGCCCAGCTCTCTTACAAGAGATGTGAGGTCAATCTGCCCCTCTTCATGCTTCAGCGCAAGAAAACGGACCCCCGGTCTTTCCAGCATCCTTCTCTTTTCCGCAGGGGCTGCACTGCCGGTAACAATCAAGGTATCAGAATCTGAAGTAAGATGCAACACCTGTGCGTCCGGGGGCATCGTAAGTTTGGTATCAAGCACGACCCGCACGGGATCTGATCCCCTGCGGCCTTCAAGACGGGTTGTCAGCTGGGGATTGTCCTTAAGGACCGTTCCTATGCCCACCATGATCGCGTCAACGGAATGACGGAGCTCGTGGGCGAAGTGTCTTGAAAGAGAATTGGTGATCCATTTGGAATCGCCCGTACGCGTCGCGATACAGCCATCAAGCGTGGCAGCACATTTCAGGATGACAAACGGAAGAGAAGTGGTGGCGTATTTAATGAAGATCTCATTGAGACGGCGACACGCGTCTTCACACACCCCAACCGATACATCCAGGCCCTGAGTTTTCAAGAAAGCGAGACCTCCTCCGGTTACACGCGGATTGGGATCTCGCATCCCCGCCACTACTCGTTTTATCCCACTTCTCAGGATTGCTTGTGTGCACGGTGGCGTCCGGCCTTCGTGGTTGCACGGCTCTAAGTTAACATAGAGCGTGGCGCCCCCGGCTTTCTCCCCTGCGTCATTAAGGGCGTTGATCTCAGCATGGGGGCTGCCTACGGTCTGATGGCAACCTTTTCCTACGACCGTGTCCTCCTTAACAATAACTGCGCCCACCATCGGGTTAGGGGAGGTCCAGCCACGACCCTGTTCAGCCAACTCAAGGGCCATTCTCATGTAAGTTTCATCCACGATTCCAACATTCCAATTGCGAAGCGAAGCGGAGCTAAGTTCATAGTATAGGAATTTCCTTTTGCTGCCTTACAAGTATTCGTCAAAGGGTTGCGGCCCGCCCCGGCGCGACTTGATCGAGCACTATGTTGCTTCTGTGATACTTCGGAAATAGAAGCTATAGAACTCAGTCCTTGCAAGCCAGGTCTGGGCCAGGGTTGCGCAGCTTGTTTAGCGCAAGCTTCACTTCGTGTCGGTATTCGGTTTACGTCAAACGGTTCTGAAAAACGACGCACCCGATAGCCGTTAAACGTAACGAGCAGCGTAACCGATAGACCGTAGACGTTAGCTTCTTTTCCTGGGAGCGGCGAGCAAATCCTTCAGTTCAGACATGAAGTCATTGACGTCTTTGAACTCCCGGTACACCGAGGCAAACCGGACGTAGGCCACATCGTCCAGTTCATGGAGTCTGGTCATGACCCGTTCGCCTACCACTGACGATGGAATCTCTTTTTCTCCAATCTCCTGCAGTTCCCGCTCAAGTTCATCCACAAGCTCCTCGATGGTGTTGATGCTAATGTTTCGCTTTTCACAAGCCCTCTGCATCCCTGCAAGGACTTTGGTCCGATCAAAGGTCTCTCGCGTGCCGTCTTTCTTGATCAGGACAAGCGGCAACCCCTCAATCCGTTCATAGGTGGTGAATCGGTGCTTGCATAGCAAACATTCACGGCGACGCCTCACCGCATTCCCCTCCTTGGTCAGTCTAGAATCGATAACCTTGTTGTCTATCTCACGGCAATATGGGCATTTCATATGCTTGCCTCCAAGCGTTCGTTGTCAGGGAATCGGCAAGTGCATTTTTTCAAGCCTCATCGACCTGGGTAAGTTTCACATTGGTAAGCTTCAACATCTCCTGTGCCATCGGGTCTGCATAGCCTTCCTGATATATGATTTGACCAATACCAGCGTTGATAAGCATCTTAGAACAGATGGAACAGGGGAGGTTCGTGCAGTAGAGGGTGGCGCCTTTGACGGAAACCCCATGATACGCAGCTTGGATAATGACATTTTGCTCTGCATGAAGTCCTCGACACAGTTCATGTCGCTCTCCAGAAGCTACCCCCAGTTCCTCACGCAGACAGCCAATATCGAGGCAATGAGGGAGCCCAGTAGGTGCTCCATTATAGCCGGTTGCCAGGATCCGTTTGTCTCTTACTACAACAGCCCCTACCTGGCGGCGGCGGCATGTAGAGCGCCTTGCCACCAAGAAGGCGATGTCCATAAAATATTCCTTCCAGGAAGGGCGGCTCATAATAGGGGACTCATCCTTTGTTTTTCGGGTAGAGTGGAAATCCCTCACACAAACCCCGGACCGCTTCCCTGACCCGGCGAATAACCATTTGATCCTGAGGGTGATTTAATACCTCATCAATAAAGGACGCAGTAATGGCCATTTCTGGTTCTTTCATGCCGCGCGCAGTCACCGCCGGGGTACCGATACGAATCCCGCTCGTGACATGGGGGCTGCGTCCTTCAAACGGCACAGCGTTCTTGTTGACAGTAATACCGGCTTTGTCCAGGGCTTTTTCGGCATCTATTCCTGTGATTTCCAGGTCCGTAAGATCCACCATCATGAGGTGGGTATCCGTGCCACCAGATACAAGCCTGAAGCCGGCTTCTGCCAGGTAGCGTGCCAGGGCCTTGGCGTTCGCCGCCGTCTGACGCTGATACGCCTTGAAGTCTTCGGAGAGGGCGAGTTTAAAAGCCACAGCCTTTGCAGCTATCACGTGCATCAGGGGGCCGCCTTGAATACCCGGAAATATCTCGCTATTTAACTTTTTGCCATACTCTTCCCGTGCCAGAATAAAGCCCCCCCTGGGCCCTCTCAAGGTCTTATGAGTCGTTGAAGTTATTACGTCTGCGTGAGGGACCGGCGACGGATGCACGGCCGCTGCAATTAGCCCTGCAATGTGGGCCATGTCAACCATGAGGTAGGCGTCAACGGAACGTGCGATACGGGCAAAGGCCTCAAAATCAATTACCCTTGGATACGCGCTCGCCCCGGCTACGATCAACTTTGGGCGATACTTTTCAGCAACAGCCTCGACCTGTTCGTAATCAATCGTTCCGGTTTTTTTGCTGACCCCGTAGGAGACGGCGTTGAAAAGCCGGCCCGAAAAGCTCACAGGGCTTCCGTGGGTAAGGTGGCCCCCGTGTGAAAGGTCCATCCCTAAAATGGTGTCCCCAGGATTAAGAAGGGCAAAGTAGACACCCATATTTGCTTGGGTGCCCGAGTGGGGCTGGACATTGGCGTAAGGAGCGTTAAAGAGCTTTTTTGCGCGTTCAATAGCCAGCTGCTCCGCGATGTCAACGTACTCACATCCTCCGTAATAACGGCGGTCTGGATACCCTTCGGCGTATTTGTTGGTCATCACGCTCGCCTCGGCGGCCATGACGGCTTCGCTGGTAATGTTTTCCGAGGCAATCAGTTCCAACTTGTACGTTTGTCGTTCCAGCTCCAATTCTATGGCTTGAGCAATTTCGGGATCGACCTTTCTTAAGGTTTCAAACTTTGGTTGAAATCTGTGCGCTCTAACCAATGTCCATCTTCTCCAGACGGCCTTGATGGCGCCCACCGTCAAAAGGGGTTTCAAGCCAAGTGTCTACTAACTGGAAGGCTAGCGTATCACCGATTAGTCTGCCGCCCATGGCCAGGATATTGGAGTCATTGTGGCGCCTGCTCATGATGGCTGAGAAAAGATCGTTGGCCAGCGCAGCGCGCACACCGCGATAGCGGTTGGCAACCATAGACATTCCAAGTCCGGTTCCACAGATCAAGATGCCGCGATCAAAGGTGCCATCTGAGACTTTTTGGGCCACCTTTTTTCCGAAGTCGGTGTAATCTACAGATTCTTCACTGTGAGCCCCGACATCTTCCACCTGGACGCCCCGCTCACTGAGATGGGCTTTCACCTTTTCCTTCATTGGATAACCCGCATGATCGGATCCGATGATAATCTTCATGATAAAACGACCTGTACCATATTAGGGTTGGGTAGAATTTTTCTAGTGCACATCCTTTTTCAGCCTATTCATGGCTCATGGCTGCGCATTATGCTCAAATAGCCTCTGGAACCTTGCAAGGACTTCGCATCCTTCCTCAGGAGCGTTCTTTTATATAATTGATGGCGTCTTGAACAGTTTGGAGTTTTTCTGCCTCCTCATCAGAGATCTCTATGTCAAACTCTTCTTCCATGGCCATGATTAACTCAACCAGATCGAGCGAATCTGCACCGAGGTCATCCACAAAAGATGCCTCAGGTATGACCTCGTCCAGTTCAACGCTCAACTTTTCAGCGACAATCTTTTTTACTCTTTCTTCAAGTGGCACGCGCTGTCACCTCCTTATCCCCAATTTAGTTCCTATATTGTATGGTGCAATAGCTTCCGTATAACAAAAAGCTTTTACATGTACATGCCTCCATTAACATGTATGACCTGTCCTGTTATGTAAGAAGCCCCTTCGGATGCCAGGAAGGCAACCGCCTCAGCCACATCCTCTGGTTGGCCGATTCGCCGAAGAGGAATCTGGGCCAACATGGCTTCCTTGACCTTTTCCGGAAGATCGGCCGTCATAGACGTGTCTATGAATCCCGGAGCCACCGCATTAACTGTTATTCCCCTGGGAGCCAATTCTTTTGCTACTGTCTTGGTTAAGCCGATCAGGCCTGCCTTGGATGCTACATAATTGGCCTGTCCAGCGTTTCCCATTACACCGACCACTGAAGCCATATTGATAATGCGCCCGGAACGTTGCTTCATCATGGTCTTGGCCACAGCCTGCATACAATAAAAAGCCCCTTTAAGATTGATGGCGAGAACACGATCCCAATCATCTTCTTTCATCCGGACCAAAAGCCCGTCAATGGTGATGCCAGCGTTGTTTACCAGCACATCCACACGGCCGCATTCCTGTACAATCTTGTTGAAAAACCCTTGCACCTCTTGCCGTGAGGCCACGCTTGCGCGGATTGCACATGCAGTACCTCCGGTATCCTCAATGAGTCTTGCGGCCTCTTCAGCATCCTGGCTATCGCCGGAGTAATTTAAATATATTTTGGTCCCGGCATCAGCCATGCGCAGTCCAATGGCACGACCGATACCCCTTGAACCTCCGGTGACTACTACTACACGTTTTGTATCCGTATTCATAAGCTTTCCTAATAGATGGTTAATGTCGTTGACTTAAGCGTAGGTCGGGTGGTTCTGCCCTCCGGGGCGTAGGCCCTACGGGCCGGAGGGCGATGGCAGGTTCACCCGACAATTTGAAGAGTTCAATCATTTTGTCGGATCAACCCCGCTTGCGCGGGAACAATTCGACCTACGATTCTTGTCTAAGTCAATAATCCGCAATCCGCAATCCAAAATCCAAAATACCATACTATTCCCTGCTAAAGAGAATGTCCGCAACTGCATTCATGTCCTGGATCAGCCCGCTGTGGCTTGCTATTGATCCTTCATAACCAATTTTTTTCTTTAGTGATGATGGAATCTCTTTATCCGTCAGGCCCGATCCTGTAACAATCTTTATGGTGTTTCTGGCAATCAGCTCCGCCACCTCACTGGCAAAGATTCTGGACATGATAACTATCTTTTTTGCCTGGGATGACTTGTCTTGGATCAGGTGCTTTGCTTTTCTTGCCATGCTGATTCCCACCTCGGTATGCGTCATCATATCTGCCAGACAAAACATGATGTATTGCTGCTTGGTGAGCTTATGGTCATGGACAAACATGATTGTTTCGTTCAAGGTCTTTGCAGCCCAAGCGTATGTCTCGGCACCGATCTCAGGTACGGATGCGTGAAGGGCGTCCATCTCTTGTGCCATGGCTCCGTAATATTCACCTTTTGACCTCACGGTCGTGCGCCATCTGAATGTACTGATAATGTTTTGCTGAATTTCACTGGTCCCCTCGTAAATGCACGTGATCTTCACATCGCGTTTGATCTTTTCAACCTCATACTCGGTCATATATCCATACCCGCCCAGGGCTTGGATGGCGTCGTCCGCGGCCTTGTTGCTGGCTTCTGTAGCAAAATACTTGGCGATAGAACCGTCCACCTGAAGGTCACCCTCGCCCGCATCGAACCTGGTGGCTTGTTCCTCCATGTAGGCGGCAGCCGCCTCAAATCGCACCGCGTGGGGGACAACCAGCTTGTGAGTATAGCCCTGCTTTTCAGAGAGCGGGCTTCCAAACTGTATCCGCTTTTTTGCATAGTCTATCACAATGTCCAGCGCAGCTTTTCCGGCGCCAAGGCCAAGGGCCGCGACCATTAGCCGGGTGTGTCCGAATACCAGGTTGGCCTGTTTAAGACCCTTGCCCGGTACACCGCCCAGGAGGTTTTCAACCGGGACAAATACGTCAGTAAAGGTGAGGGGGGAGGTATTGGATGCACGGATCCCGTGCTTCTCTTCGCCCTTACCCTGGTGGAAGCCCTCCATGCCCTTTTCTATAATGAAAAAGGTAGGCCCTTCCTGTGTCCTTGCCAAGACAGTAACAAAGTCGGCATATCCGCCATTAGAGATGAACTGTTTGTTTCCATTGATGACATATCCGGTGATTTGCCCAGCGTCATTCTGAACAGGCTCGGCTTTAGTCTTCAAGGATGCCAGGTTGCTTCCAGCCTCAGGCTCGGTCACAGCATATGCAACCAAGGCATCGCCCTCCGCAATCTTGCCAAGCCATTTTTGCTTCTGTTCTTCGGTACCGGCAAACACGATTGGATCTGCACCAAGCTGAATTGCAAAGAATGCCGTTGCCACACCGAGACAGATTTTGGCCATCTCCATTGTGAGGGCACAGCTGTCTCTGGCGCCGCCTCCCATGCCGCCGTATTGCTCGGGGATGAATAAAAGTTGCAGTCCAATATCAGGGCCCATCATTTCTCTGATTATATCCTCGGGGAACACCGCTTTCTTGTCAAACTCCAGTATCTTTTCCTTTGGCAGAAGACGCTTCCTGACGAGTCCGAGGGTATCAAGGACAATCTGCCTTGATTCAAGGTCAAGACCTGCAAAGTCTTTTGCTGAATTACCGACGCTCGTTTGCATTTGAGCTACACTCTCGCTTTCCTGTGGTAAAGTCTTAAATTTGTGGATACTGGGATACATACAGTGCTGATGGGGAGCTACACTTCCTCGGTTTCGATCACACTACGCCCCTTGTAGTAGCCGCAGTTCGGACAGACGTGATGTGGCAACTTAGGCTCGTTACACTGGGGACAGGCTGACAGATTGACAAGTTTCACCTTTTGATGGGCTCGTCGCTTGCCGCGCCTTGATTTGGAAATCTTGCGCTTGGGTAAGGCCATGAATAATCTCCTTATTTGTTACAATGGTCTCTCTTTCTTAATTGACTACAAATTGTTGCTAAAAATCAATCACACGTAGTAAAAGACAGTTGCTAACCTATTAGTATTCCACGTATTTTTGTCATATTGCTACAAAAAAATAAAAATAGAAGCACTTAATATAGACAAAAAAACCGTTTTGTCAAGCCCTTTAGAACCCCTTTTTTCATATTGCAAGTTCAATAAACCTTATGTTCCCATTCACGATTTTCAAAAGCTGCCTCGGCAAGCAGCCAGTGGTCTGGATTTGAGCGGTCTGTGCGCAGGGAGCTTCCCGCCTTGTCTGGATGATGCGTTTATGTTATGTCTTCTTATCAGAGCCGGTCTGAAACATAGAATGTCGGGTCTGGAATAGTTTGCAAAGGCCCGAAAATATTTTTTTAAAGGCTACTGCATAACGAATTTCTGAACCGCAAACGACAAAATGGAGGTGTCCCATGTCACGAATGCCCGCTGTGGCCAACATGTTCTATCCCGGTGACAAGAGTCGGCTGGAAGAGCAGTTGAATGCATTTGTGAAACCGGTGCCAGAGCCAAAAGGGGTGCTGGCCGCCATCTCACCTCATGCGGGATATATGTATTCTGGTGGAGTGGCCGGGGCGGTTTTTTCCCAAATCCGTGTTCCGGACACTGTTGTGATCCTGGGGCCGAACCATCGGGGCCTCGGGGCTACAGTGGCTGTAAATACCTCCGGGGTGTGGGACATGCCATTGGGGCCTGTTCCAATCGACGAGGCCTTGGCTGAAGCGATCCTGCAAGTCTCGACATCGGTTGTCAAGATGAAGGACGATTCTGAGGCGCACGAAATGGAACATTCCATAGAGGTTCAAGTGCCATTTCTTCAATTTTTGCAGCCTGAACTGAGCATTGTACCGATCGCATTGTCGCACCTGAATTACGATGCGTGCCAAGAGATAGGCCACGCCTTGGCACAGGGGGTTAAGGACTACAGCAAAGAAGTCCTCCTGGTGGCGAGCACTGATATGACTCATTATGAATCTCAGGAAACGGCTAAGGCAAAGGATAAGTTAGCGATCGATCGCATTCTTGATTTGGACCCAAAAGGGCTCCACGAGACCGTGGTCCGGCATGGAATATCTATGTGCGGGGTGATTCCCACCACTATTGTGCTCGATGCGTGCAAGGTAATGGGGGCAGGTAACGCTGAGTTGGTCCAGTACGCCACGTCAGGGGATGTGACCGGCGATTATGCCCAAGTTGTGGGGTATGCGGGCTTTGTCGTCTATTAGTGACGGTTGACCCCGACTCTGTCTGGTTGAGCCGGCAATGAAAGTAATAGGAGACCTTTGAAAAGCTCCTTTTCACTTATTTACATGAACTTTTTGGGGTACCCATCTACGGGCTTGCTCACTAAATCCTGCAAACTCGGCCTGGCGGCCTCAAACAGTGCAGGATTGGCCTGGATGGGTACCCCAAAAAGTTCATGATGGTCGTTCAAAGTACTTTTTCAAAGGTCTCAATAGACATACGTTAAACTCAATAAACCCAACGAACTCAATAAACCCAAGAGGACTCCATACCATGGAAGAGGTTCGAACACGCTTTCCCCCGAGCCCGACCGGATACCTTCATATCGGCGGTGCCCGGACTGCCATATTTAACTGGCTTTTTGCTCAAAAGACAGGCGGTAAGTTGATCCTGAGGATCGAGGATACCGACGTGGAAAGGTCTTCTGAAGAGTCGTTCCAGGGGATTATTGAAAGCCTCAAATGGTTAGGGATCACCTGGGATGAAGGCCCTTACTTCCAGTCTCAGTTCATCAAGGAGCATTCGGCTGCCGCGCAGAAACTCCTCGAATCGGGTCATGCCTACAAGTGTTTTTGTACCAAAGAGGCCCTTGATCGAAAGCGAGAAGAGGCGCGCAAGAAAAAAACCGCCTTACAGTACGATGGTACTTGCCGGAATTTACCACCTGAAGAGATCAGGAAAAAGGAAGCGGCGGGGATCCCTTATACCATCCGTTTAAAGGTTCCGCGTGGGGGAGGCTTTGTTAGTTTTGAAGACATCGTATACGGGATTATCGAGAAGAAGTATGAAGATATAGAAGATTTTGTGATCGTTCGTTCCAATGGGCGACCCCTGTATATCCTCTCCAATGCTGTTGATGACATCCGTGACAGGATTACGCACGTCATTCGCGGGCAGGATGGATTGGCGAATACCCCCAAGCAAATCTTAATCTACAAGGCCCTTGGCGCACCGATTCCAAGATTTGCCCACATGTCCCTTACCCTGGATTCGAATAAGGCCAAGATTTCCAAGCGCACGCACGGCGAGTTGGTTGCAGTCCATTTTTACAAGGAGCATGGCTTCCTGCCGTGGGCATTTGTGAACTACCTGGCTCTCCTGGGATGGTCCATGCCTGATTCGAGAGAGATCTTTTCCAAGGAAGAACTGATCAAAGCATTTTCCCTGGAAGGGATCAATCGGGCCAATGCGATCTTTGATGTCAGGAAGGATGATCCAAAATTCTTTACCGACCCAAAGGCGATCAGTATCAATACCCATTACCTGAGAAATCTTCCTGTTGAAGAGATCGAGCCTTACGTCAAGGAGCAGCTGGAAAAGGGAGGGATATGGGATCCGGATTTTGAGGGGGCAAAGCGCGACTGGTTCCTTCGCACAGTCGACTTGATTCGAAGCAGGTATTATGTAACCACCGATTTTGTGACCCTTGGTCGCGCCTATTTTTCTGATGACTATCCGATCGACCCAAAGGCCTTGAAGAAGAGGATCCTTAAGCATGAAGGGCTCAAAGAGTGGTTTCCCATCCTGGCGGATCGGCTACAAGCCACGGAAACGTTTACTGCTGAGGGGAGTGAGCAAGTAATCCGTGAGATGGCTGATGAGCTTGGAATCAAAGCAGGTATATTGATCAACGGTATTCGAACTGCGGTTACGGGGCAGGCAAAAGGTCCTGGGCTTTTTGATGTCCTTGTTGCAGTGGGACAACGCCGTGTGGTGGAGCGCTTGTTGAAGGCGGTTACATTCTTTGAGTAGACACGCAACCCCGATCTGCCGCAGGCAGAGGAAATCCGAAGCTCGAAATCCGAAATCCGTACTCTTTTCAAGGCGTAAGCCGCAAACAAATTCAAAATTCGAATTTTTAAATGTTCAAAACAATTAACTCTAGTCCGTCTGCGTCGGATTTCGGTCATTCGAATTTATTTCCTGCCAGAAAAAACACGAGCTTCATTATAGACATTAATAAGACCTTGGCAATGGAGTAAAGAGAGAACTACCGATATGACTACAACAGATTCCTCGCCTTCACGTGATTTTATTCGAAACATTATTGCAAAAGACTTGAAGGCAAACAAGAACGAGTGTCGAGTAGTAACTCGATTTCCACCGGAACCGAACGGATATCTGCATATCGGACACGCCAAGTCGATATGCCTTAATTTTGATATTGCTGCCGAATTTGGAGGCGTTTGCAATTTGCGATTCGATGATACCAATCCAAGCAAGGAGGAGGTTGAATATGTAGAATCGATCAAATCGGATGTCCGATGGCTTGGATTTGATTGGTATAATATGCTGTTCTACGCATCCGACTACTTTGATCAGATGTGCCGGTATGCCGTTCAGCTGATAAAAGATGGCAAAGCGTACGTGTGCAGCCTGAATACAGAGGAAATAAGAGAGTACCGCGGCACCTTGACTAAGCCGGGCAAGGACAGCCCATATCGCAAACGTTCGGTCGAGGAGAACCTGGACCTGTTCGAGCGGATGCGGGCAGGAGAATTCGAGGATGGTTCACATGTACTTCGAGCAAAGATTGATATGGCATCTCCAAACATGAATATGCGGGATCCGACCATCTACCGCATTCGACGGGTAGCACATCACAGAACAGGCAACAAGTGGTGCATTTACCCCATGTATGATTTTGCCCATTGCCTTTCGGATTCTATCGAAGGGATCACGCATTCCATTTGTACGCTGGAATTTGAGGATAATCGTCCATTATACGACTGGTTCCTTGACCGGTTGAACGTCCTTCATCCACAGCAAATTGAGTTCGCCCGCCTCAATCTCAGCTACACCGTGCTGAGTAAGCGAAAGCTGGTGCAATTGGTTGAACAGGGGCATGTTACTGGATGGGACGACCCCCGGATGCCTACGGTATCGGGTTTGCGGAGACGTGGCTACACACCAGAGTCAATCCGAGATTTTTGTGAGCGGATCGGGGTGGCCAAGAGGGATAGTATGGTCGATATCGCACTGCTTGAGCACTGCATACGGGAAGATCTGAATGAAAAATCACCCCGTGTCATGGGGGTGCTGCGCCCTCTTCGCGTGGTGATTGACAACTATCCAGAGGACCAGGTGGAAGAGCTGGAGGGCCCGTATCATCCGGAGGACCAGGGCATGGGCTCGCGGAAGCTCCCTTTTTCACGTGAGTTGTACATCGAACGAGATGATTTTCGTGAAGATCCGCCAAAAAAATATTTTCGTTTGGCCCCCGGTCGTGAGGTACGGCTACGATACGCTTATTATATCAGATGTGAGGAAGTGGTTAAGGATGAACAGACCGGCGAAGTGGTAGAGCTGCACTGTACCTATGATCCAAAGACACGGGGTGGCTGGTCTTCTGACGGACGCAAAGTCAAAGGGACGCTTCACTGGGTTTCAGCTCCTCATGCGCTCAAGGCCGAGGTACGCCTGTACGATCGTCTGTTCGAAAAAGCAAATCCGGGTGATCAAAAGGATGTCCCTGATTTTACGGCATGCCTGAATCCAAGGTCGTTGGAAGCACTCACGTCTTGCCGTGTTGAACCAAGCCTGGCAGGCGCAGCACCAGGAAGCAGATGCCAGTTCGAAAGGCTCGGCTATTTTTGCGTAGATTCGGTTGATTCTTATCCTGAAGCACTAGTCTTCAATCGCACAGTGACGTTACGTGACTCCTGGGCCAAGATCGAGAAGAAGGCGAAGAAGTAGGAGGGTAGCAAAATAAAAATTCGGCATAGAGGAACATCCATAAATATATAACTATCTAAAGGTAGAAGTTAAGTTATTTACTTATTTATGAACGTCCCCATAGTCTTAACCCCTTGGTGTTTCTGGCTGGGAGACCAGGATTCGAACCTGGGTCGACGGAGTCAGAGTCCGTTGTCCTGCCGCTGGACGATCTCCCATTATAAGTGTCCACACCATATACAAAGGCTCAAACGGAGTCAATATGAATTCATTTGGCCCCCGCAATATGAATTCCACCTCGGTTTTTAGCGCCACAACAGCCCTAACACACGCACATAAAAAGAAATCTTGACAAATCGGTTGGAAGCCAGTAGTTAAAAAAGGTTAAGTCTCATTGACAACCTCCAGCCAGCAGAGAGGCGCACAAGCGTAAGGTCATTATGGAGCAGGTGCTACTATTAAATGCTACCTTTGAGCCCTTGAAGGTAATTGACTGGAAAAGGGCGATAAGACTTCTCTTCCTGGAAAAGGTGGAGGTGCTGGAGGAGTATGACAAGGAGATCCACTCGGTCACCTTTGCCATTAAACTCCCGGCAGTCCTTCGCCTCCTCAGGTACATAAGGTTCAGGAGAAAAGATATCAAGTTCTCTCGCGCGAACATCTATGCGCGAGACAATTTCCAATGCCAGTATTGCGGGCACAAGTTTGAATCTCAAGATCTAACCTTCGATCACGTAACCCCCAAGAGATATGGGGGAAAGACAGAGTGGACCAATATTGTCACATGCTGCTATAGGTGTAACCGGACAAAGGGAGGCCGGCCTCTGAAGGAGGCAGGTTTAAAGCTTCCAAAGAAACCCATGAAGCCCGACTGGGTACCCTTCCTTATGATTACCATTAGCTCCAGGAGTGTTCCCGGCTCCTGGCGAGATTATCTATACTGGAATCTGGAGTTGAAAGATTCCTAGGGTGACCGTTTCCCCCATCCTCCACCC
>JAUWXJ010000056.1 GCA_030616425.1 Desulfobacterales bacterium
CAGGTCTTATAGTTCCCAGGAGAATACGATGGTTATGACTCAGGATCTTAGGGCGACCATGCAGTTGATGGTGACGGAGATCAGGATGGCGGCGTGTGACCCCACTGAGGCCGGAGGCATAGGCTTTGTGGATAATGCCGACGATAGGTTTGACACGGATGCTAATTCCATACACTTTACGCGGGATATCTACGCCACAAACAACACCGGCAATCCAGACGGGGATACGAATGACTCCCACGAAGATATCAACTATTATCTTTACGAGTCGGGTGGGATACAAAAGCTAGGGAGAAGGACAGGTGGAGCCGTAAATCCTCAACCTGTGGCTGAAAATATCACCAGTCTCACCTTCTCCTATCTCTTTGAGGACGGGGACCAAGGGACTCCCAATGAAACGGACGGGGATACAACGAACGACCTGGCCGACATCAGGTTGGTCCAAGTCTCTGTGACAGGTGAAACAGCCGAGGTAGACCCTATAACAGGTCAAACCAAGCAGCGAACCGTGACGACCTGGGTCAAGGTACGAAATCTAGAGTTTTGAAAAGAGAAGATTTAACAATGAACGAAAAAGGATTTTCCCTTCTTGAGATCTTGATAGCCTTATCTATTTTTTCCATTGGTCTTTTGGCAGTGGCCGAGATGCAGATCATGGCTATGAAGGGGAATGCCTTTTCCAGCAAAACGACCGGGGGCACAACCCTTGCCCAGGATCAGATGGAACAGTTGATGGCACTTACCTATTCGAGTCAAACGACTGACAATAATCTTGTTGACACAGATAGCGATGGGGATGCTGGGCTAAATGACGCTACGACAACTACAGCAGATTTTAATCAGACTCAAGATACCTACACCATCTATTGGAATATTTCAGATGATTCAGTCATGCCCAATACAAAGACTATTAATGTCATTGTTACATGGGATAACAGCAGTGTTTCGATTCAAAATATCAAGCCCCGGATAGATTAAGGATAGACTGAGTATGAAAATGCCTTTTGTGTTGAATAATGAGAAAGGTTCCGTCATCGTCGTTGCACTTTTGTTGTTGGTGTTCCTCACCTTGATAGGGATAGGTGCAACCACGACAAGTACGACGGATATACAGATTGTCAGAAACGAAAAATCCCACAAGGTTGCCTTTTATCAGGCTGATAGCGGTGTTTACTCCACCCCGAAGCTTATCTCTGAAAGCATCGAACAGGCCGCCAATCCAACCCAAGACGCTACTTCCGGCACTGCTATCAATATTAATTATCTCGACACAGATGACGCAGCTACGAGTAGTTTTTACAATGAGCTCATGGGGTACCAGGCCAATGATGCCGACAGAGATATAGGGTACACGCTCGGTAATTACAATGTCCAGGTGGATGTTCAACGCGACAGGGCAGAATCCCTGGTGGGCGGAGGGGCTGAATTCGGCGCCGGCGCTGAAGGGGTCGGCGTGGGCGCAACCGGCGGCGTGGCCATATATTACGATATGGATTCCGAAGGAAACGGCCCTGATTCCGCAACATCCAATGTCCTGGCCTCCTACCGCAAAGTCATTGGGACTGCAGGAGGGTTGTAATCATGATAAGACAAAGAGCCTATATAATTCTACTGGTTATTGCCTTTATTACGACAGGTGTACAGACAGGTTTCGCTGTAGAACCGAATATGGCCGACTATACCAATTACCCGATCTTCACGGTCCAGTCGGTTAAGCCGAATATCCTGATCATCCTGGACAACTCAGGCAGCATGAACTTTAATGCCTATGGGACCTATCCCAGAGACGGTGGAACCGTTACCGACGCTCCTTATTCATGCGGTGAGGTAGATGTCAGGGTGGCGCAATCTAAAGATGATGCAGAAGAAGATACTGATAACCAAACTTGTTGGTACAATAGCACTGATCTGGATCATGGGGGATTTAGCGCCGCCAGCAATGACGCGCTGTTAGGCATACGTTTCCAGCGTGTGGGCATCCCCCAGGGGGCGACCATTACGAGCGCCTACATAGAGTATGAGGCCTATGCCACAAGTACAACAGCCCCTGCGAGTACTTCTTTCACAATCGTCGGGGAGGCAAGTGACCATGCAGCGCAATTCACAAGCGCTAACGCCAACATATCCGGCAGAGCCGATACCACCGCTTCCGTGGCATGGAATAATGTGGCTGCATGGACAACGGGCAACACATACCAGACTCCTGATCTGACCTCTATTGTCCAGGTGATCGTAAACAGGGACGGGTGGTCGAGTGGCAATGCCATGGTCTTTAAGATCAGCGGTACTGGAAAAAGGGATGCAACGGCTTATGACGACGGTCCACTGCTCCACGTGGAGTACACGGGCGAATGTGAGAAGTATTACGGCTATTTTGATCCTGACGCAATGTATACGTATAGTAGTAATGTGTTTTCCAGGGATGCAGGCGGCAATTGGAGCGGCAACTTCTTGAACTGGGTCTCCATGAGAAGGGTCGATGCACTCAGAAAGGTTCTGATGGGAGGCCTTGCTACGAGCCGCACGGGCGGCGGGAATCAGACGAATATCGGTGAAGACCCGGCCCAATCTTCCCGCGTATTCAATAAGTGGTATAATGGTTCCGGAGTCTCTCCCTATAATGGAAATTACAGATATAAAATGGAAGACGGGTATATCAAAGTATATAACAGTTCCGGGACTCGTCAAGACAGCTACAATATTAAGGTCGAAAAAGACGTGGCCAACGAGCCCGACGATTTTTATGAGGGAAACCTGGCCGGTGTTCTCCAGAGAGTGGGGGACAAGGCGCGTTGGGGGAATATGTGGTTCGATGAAGGGACAGGGAGTAATGATAGCGGAGGCTTTATCGCAAATCGTATTGGCACGAATATGACCACCCTCATTACGAATCTTCAAAACACAGGAGCCGACACCTGGACGCCACTGGCAGAGACCTATTACGTGGCCATGCAGTACTTCAAGCAGGAATCCGTCGCAAGCGGGCTCGATTATTTCAGCAACGCTACGGGTCCTTTGAATAATGCTAATGACCCTTTCTATCATGATGGTTCCTTTATTCCCTGCGCCAAGAGTTTTGTCATCTTGCTTACCGACGGAGCCTCCACAAAGGACAGCAAGATACCCGCAGACCTGAAGGATTACGACAATGACGGCAATGAGAACACTGCTTGTAACGAGTCTACCAATAGAAACTGTGATTACGATTCCGGAGGCACCAATTATCTGGATGATATTGCACTTTATGCCCGCACAAACGACCTTAGAACCGATCTCGACGGGGATCAAAACATGATCCTGTATGTGATCTATGCGTTTGGCAGTGATGATAATGCCCGCAGCCTGTTGAAAGATGCTGCCAGGAACGGCGGTTTTATCGACAAGGACGGCGACAACTTGCCTGACGGCGACTATGATGACCCTGCCGCGGACAGACTTGAGTGGGATGAGGACGGCGACGGAGTCCCTGACACCTACTTTGAAGCCACTAGCGGTTATGAGCTGCAAGAAGAACTCCTTAATGCCATCACCGCCATCCTGGAAAGGGCTGCCGCGGCCTCGGCTGTTTCAGTGCTGGCCACATCCGGCGAGGGCGAAGGAAACCTGGTGCAGGCCTATTTCAAGCCTGCTGTAACAAGCGGCACAGACGAAATAAACTGGGTTGGCTACATTCAGTCCATGTGGGTGGATGAGCAGGGGAATATGAGAGAGGACACAAACGGGAACCGAGCCCTGGATATAGGCACTGACAAGGTCATTACATATGACGTTGATGATAGTGGAAATACAGTAGTAAATCGTTTTGCTGTAACTGTCGGCGATCCCTACCCTGACATTGACAGCGATACGCCTACGACCATTGAAATGAGTGATATCAACCCTCTCTGGGAGGCAAATGAAGTTATGTCCGGCGTCTCTCCTGATGATCGCAAGATTTTCACCTTTATTGATAAAAATAGCGACCAGGCCGCGGACGAGCCCTTTGGTGATAATGATCCGTTTGACGACGACGGCGAGGTCGTCAGACTTCATGCCACCGGTTTTTCGAATATAAAGCCATATCTTGGCGTCCAGGATGGCGCTACCTGGAGTTATCTGGGGACCAGCCATGATGACAGGGCAAAGAATCTGATCGAGTATATCCGTGGAAATGATACAGGTCTTCTCGGGACTACCAACGTGAGATCAAGGACACTTGATGGGAATGTCCATATGCTGGGAGACATTGTTCATTCCACGCCGGTTTCCGTGGCCAAACCGCCTGACAACTATGGGTTAATCTATGGCGATCAAACGTATGAGGCATATTACAATCTTTATAAGGACCGCGAGACAGTCATTTTTGTCGGCACCAACGACGGAATGCTGCATGCCTTTACCTCCTGGAGGTATAATGTTGCCTTAAAAAAATTTGAAGACCCCGGAGAAGTGGCGGGTGAGAGTATCGGGGCTGAAATATGGGCATATGTTCCACAGACACTGCTGCCCCATCTCAAGTGGCTGCCGGACCCGGACTATACCCATGTCTACTACGTGGACTCGAAGCCCAAGGTCGTGGACGCCAGGATATTCACCGCGGACAGCGACCACCCCAACGGCTGGGGGACCGTTTTGATCGGCGGCCTGAACATGGGAGGTAAAGATATCTGGGCTGAGGATGATTTCGATGACGGCACAGGAACGCTGGTGTCTGAAACCAGAAACTTCTTTCCAACCTATTTCTGCATAGACGTAACCAAACCAAGAGAACCCAGACTGCTGTGGGAAAGGTATTACGACGATCTTGGCCTGACCACGTCTTTCCCGGCGGTTTTGAGGGTACAGGATGAATGGTTCGCTGTATTTGGCTCAGGCCCCACCGATTACGATGGAACCAGTACCAACAATGGACACATATTTGTGGTCGATCTTGAGGATGGAACACCTTACAAGAATGGGACTGATGACTGGCTTTTTGAAACCTCGGAGACCAAGGCCTTCATGAGTTCACCGGTGACCCTTGACAAGGAGATGAATTTCAATGTCGATGCCATATATATCGGGGAGACATATGAATCGGGAAGCAATTGGAAGGGGAAAATGTACAAGGTGACCATCCCCTGGACTGGCACGGGGCAATATGGAAGTACAGCTAGTGATTATGTTGATGTTCCCGATGACGGCAGTAATCCCTGGACGCTGTCTTGTCTGTTTGATTCACCCAGGCCTATCACCGCACCGGCCGCGTTGAGTATAGACAGCCTGGATAATGCATGGGCATATTTCGGGACGGGCCGGTATCTTAACGATGCTGATAAATCGAGCACTGATACCGAGTATTTTTTTGGTATCAAAGACCCGTTTTTCAATAGTGCCCGGACCCCTACTAATTATTATCACAGCGATCTCAACGATGCTTCAACCCTTACTCTTGTCGAAAACGACCTTTTTAATGCAGATCCTTACATAGTTGTTGAGGGCGGCGCGGTGTATAAAAATGACGCATATTATAAAACCTTTGACGGTTTAATACAGGAAGCCCAGCTAAAAGACGGCTGGCTCAGGACCCTGAGCACCTCAGGAGAACGTATGCTAAACAAGGCTTCCATGCTTGGCGGCATTGTTTTTGCCCCGAGCTTTGTGCCCAATACCGACGTTTGCGGGTTCGGAGGTGACAGCTACCTGAATGGCTATTACTATGAAACAGGCACTGCGTATTCAGAGTGTATATTTGCTGACGGCACGGAGACAGTAACAATTGACAGTGAGACGAAATATAGAGTACGGGATAAAATTTCGCTCGGCGCGGGCATGGCATCGAGTCTTGGTCTGCACATAGGAAAGGAAGAAGGGGCTAAAGGGTTTATACAACAAAGTACAGGGGCCGTGGTGGACCTCACCCTTACCCCTGCCTTTAATATAAAAAGTGGCCTGGTAGGCTGGCGAGAAAGATAAAGGGGGGCCGTGCTATGACAAGGATTAGTAGAGGATATCTCATTCAAGCAATGGCATGGGTGTTTATACTGCAAGCTTATCTAGTCGTGGGGGCAGGGGTGATCCTTGCAGAAACCACAACGACAAGAACCTCCGTGACGATCAAGAGCAAGGAGAGAAACACCATAATAACATCAGATGGAAAGCGTTTCCTGATAACGGATTCGACTAAGACTTTCGATGTGAAGGGTCGCCAGATGGTGGAAGCCAATAATGTCCCCGTGCCGTGTAAGGCTGTAATCTACTATCAGCCAACAATGAATGGCGATCCTGTTGCCTTGAAAATCGTAGTCAGACGCATCATTCCCGTCCCTAGTACGAGTTTGCCTCCCACCACGCCTCAATAATAGGTCAGAAAAGGATCATGATCTACCATTGAAAGGACCCTCATCCCGCCTTTTTCTCTTCCCTCCAAGGCGGTGCTGTGTTAGATAATTTAGCATTATGCGGCCTATTTCTGATAAGGAGACCATAGAGATCCTTGCACGCGAAGGCCTGCTGACACGCAAACAGTGCAAGTCCATTATATCAAAGGCTCCCGAACAGAGACGCAGGCTCACACACCTTAAAAGAGTAAAGGCCAGCGGCCTGCCGGGGCAGGATATAGAACACCCGGTAACCATGATTGATGTGGTTGCGTCTCTTCAAATCCCCTTGTCAGGTAAAAAAACAGGGGTCCTTGACGAAGAGCAGATTGTCAGGGCCGTGGCCAAGCACCTGAAGGTCCCATACAAGAAGATAGACCCCCTTGAACTCGATCTCGATGTAGTCACCAAGACGATCCCCCGCCTCTTTGCGCTGAAGCACCTGGTAGTGCCTGTCGCCATTACTGACGGGAAACTCGAAGTCGTCATGTACGACCCTACTGATGTGGATGTGCTGGAGGACATACGCCGTGTCGCGACCCTGGAGGTGACTCCAGCCATGGGAACCAAGGCCGACATCTTAAAAATTATCGAAGAGTTTTTTGGGTTCAAGTCCTCCATTGTAGCCGCAGAGACCCAACTTGGCCAGCCATCCGTGGACCTGGGAAACCTGGAACAATATACGCATCTGAAATCGATAACTGAAATCCAGGCTACCGATACCCACATCAAGAATGCGGTTGACTATCTCTTTCACTACGCCCTTGACCAGCGCGCAAGTGACATCCATATTGAGCCAAAGCGAAACCATGTTCACATACGTTTCAGGATAGACGGCGTACTTCACACGATTTACAAGCTGCCCAAAGCGGTGCACCCTGCCATTGTCTCCCGCATCAAGACCTTATCAAGACTTGACATTGCCGAAAAACGCCGTCCTCAAGATGGTAGAATTAAGTTGGCCCATCAACAAGAGGATGCGGAGATACGGGTTTCAACGGTACCCGTGGCCTTTGGCGAGAAAGTGGTGATGAGGATCCTGGATCCTACCATCCTGTTTCAGGATCTTGAAGATCTCGGTTTTTCCTCCGGGGACCTCATCGTGTATCACCAGTTTTTGAAAGAGCCGAACGGCATCATCCTAGTCACAGGCCCCACAGGAAGTGGCAAGTCCACCACACTCTATTCCTCACTGGCGCACCTAGCCAGCAGCGAAAAGAATATTACAACAGTGGAAGACCCCATTGAGATGATCCGAGAAGACTTCAATCAGATCGGGGCCCAGCCGACCATTGGCATCACCTTTGCCTCAATCTTAAGAAATATCCTTAGACAAGACCCGGATATCATCATGATCGGTGAGATCCGGGACCAAGAGACTGCGGAAAATGCGGTCCAGTCCGCACTCACCGGTCATCTGGTCTTCAGCACACTTCATACCAATGATGCTCCGTCTACCGTCACCCGCCTCATGGACCTGGGAATCAAGCCCTTTCTGATTGCAGAGTCCCTGATTGGAGTGGTAGCGCAGCGGCTGTTGCGTAAGATTTGCCCTTACTGTGCAATCACCTTGGAGGTGGATGCCACGGTGCTCAAGTCACTCGGCACTGATGTGGAGGGCAAAGAATCGGTCCAGCTCAAGCAGGGAAAGGGTTGCCTCAAGTGCAGGGGAACCGGATTCCTCGGGCGTATGGGCGTCTTTGAGATGATGGCAATAGATAAAGATATGAAGGAAGTTATAGTAGAGTCTGAGGGATTGGACGTTCTAAGTTTGAAGAAAAAGGCCCTGGAGTCGGGCATGATTCCGCTGAGAACAAATGCTATTGAGAAAATGCTTAAGGGCGTAACCACCTTCCAGGAGGTGGCCCGGGTCACCGAAAAACTATGAAATCTCCCGCAGCCAAGATTATCCTTGCCATCGTCATGCTGTTGAGTTCTCTTGGACCTGTGTGGGGAGCAACGCCGTATAAGACTTATGTATTAAAGAGGTACGGCAGCTGGGACATTGTGTGCGAGCCTTACACGGTTCAAAAAGGTGACCATATCTGGCAAATATTGCGCCGGAAGGGGTGCATCTCAGAACGCGATTTTCCGAGGTTTATTTCAATACTAAAAAAGCTTAACCCGCATATAAAGAACGTCGATTGGATCTATCCCGGCCAGGACATCCTGATCCCCCTGAAACAGGTAAAGGCCAAAAAAGAAGCCCCTGATGCTGGCCCCCGCTACGTAACCATTCCGATCATACCGGATATCCTTTACAGCACCTATGAAGTCCGTCAAGGGGATTGTCTGTCAAATATCGTCACAGCCCAACTTGGGTTGGATATAGAATATATCCCCGACGAATATTTTAGGACCCTGAAACGACTCAATCCGAGCATCAAGAACATAAACCGGATCTATCCTGGTCAGAAGATTCGCATCCCCGAGCCCATCTCGGAAGCGCCCTCTCCAGAGATTCCCAGGGCTGTTGCCCCTGTTGCCAAGGGGCTGGATTCAGGACCCTCGGGCCCGCCCAGCGCCCCTGCGACCCCATCATCAAGTCGCAGTGCTCGAGAACCGCCCAGGGATGCGGTTTCTATGGCACTGAAGGGGTTGGGAGGCACGCTGATTAAATCCGGCCACTATTTCTTCCCTGTGAAAGGGAGGCCCGATCTGAAGTTGGACCTCTCGGCCTTTCCGGTCATAGAACTTGCCGATGGCCGACGCTTCCTTTTAGACACAGGCAAGGGGCTTCCGGAAGGTGCCAAAAAGGCGATACGTTCCTTCTGGAAATCCCTGAGCATCATCCATGTGGAGCAAGGAACAGCAGGACCCAGCGTTCTAGATAAGGTTCTTCGTGCCATATACGGCGGATCAGTCCGACAGGCTTTAGATATACCGATGATAGACGAAGGCATCAGGCTCAAGCTCAGAGGTGACTGGATCTTCGTCAAGAAGGGAGATAAGAACAGACCTCCGCAACACCATTGTATTACATTGATCTCGCATCCTGAAGAGCGCACCTCGGCTGCGCTAAGAGAGTATCTAACTGAAAAGAACATTCTAATTTCTGATCTACTGCTGGAGTCAACCCCCGTAACAGTTCAGGGGGTAAGGGAAGCTGCTGAACGTAGGCCTCCAACCATTTCCACCGAGGATAACGGCATAGCAGATAAAGGCATTGGAGGCCGAAGAGAAGAGGCTTCCCTTACCCCAATTGGTCAACGATTCCCGAATTCCGAGTCTGTCAAATTGACAAAGTCGATCATTCAGTTCTTGGATGCTCGGGACCAGGAAACCTTTGTAGCCGAATTTGTCAGAGCAATAGGGTATACCTACGACCCTCAGATCCCATTATCCTTTTACTATGCCGGTCTTCAGGTCCAAACCGCGGCCAATCTTATTCGTGGAGGGAATGGACTCGATACAGTAGTCGACTTTGGGACCTTTTATGGCGAGGCAAAATCGGCTATTGAGGCAGGGGGGCTGAAATTTCTGTCAATCAGACCTGGGGATGAAGCCCTGACCATTGCTAAGAATATCTTGGCAGTACTCGGAATTACCTATACTGAGGACCCTGTTTTTCTGGGTGCAAACCGAGAGGTGTTCAAAACCACTGCCATTACCATTCCAGGCCTTCTATCTACTCGTCCCGATAAAGGAAGCATCTTATTGACCCGGGCCACGCTCCACCCGAGGATATTGGACTTCTTGATGGAAAGAGAGATCAAAGTTCTGCAAATCAGGCGTGGTTAGGTAAGATTTCGGTTGAGAAAACGAACAACCAATGACGGATGGTTTCAGAAAGAGGAGCCTATTATGCTGAAGCGATCATTCTTGTTCTTACTCTTTTTGTGTCTCTCCCTGTGCTTGGTCTCCTGCGCGGCCCGCTGGGCCGAGCGCAAGAGCAAAGCCGAAGACTTTAGGCGTGTTGGCGAGGGATACCTTGCTGAAGGGGATGCAACAACGGCGCTCAAGGAACTTTTGAAAGCAGAAAAACTTTACGATAAAGATCCAATCCTTCAAAACGATCTCGGGCTCGCCTATTTTGCAAAAGAGGAATTCGATCTGGCAATTGCCCATTTCAACAAGGCTCTGAAACTCAAGCCCGATTATCCAGAGGCCGCAAACAACTTGGGCACTGTTTATTTGAGGCTGGAGCAGTGGGACAGGGCTATAGCGTGTTTTGACCGTGCCCGTGACAATCTGCTTTATGCAACGCCGCACTTTGCCCTGAGCAATCTTGGAGAAGCGTACCGTGGGAAAAAGGATTATGGGCGTTCGATTGACTTTTACCAAAAAGCCCTTAAAAAAGAGCCCCGCTTTTTCTGGGCCCACCGGGGATTGGGGCTTGCCTACATGGCCATGGGAAACTACGGAGCCGCAATCTCTTCCCTAAGAAAGGCAATCCAGTATGCACCCGATTTTGCCCCTACCTATTATGATTTAGGACGTGTCCATGCCCGCAACCACGACAGGGAAAAGGCGATTTCTGCATTTGAGAAGGTAATTGAGCTGGCGCCCGATTCTCCGTTAGCAGACACGGCTTTAGCTGAAATAAGGAAATTGCAAAGGTATTGAGGGATTCAGGAATTGAGGGAATGGGAACTCAAAGCAAAAAAACACCTTCCCCCTGCTTTCAGCTTTAAGCTTTGAGCTTTCAGCTCAATGGGATGCAGAGTGAATCTTTGCCCCTGGTTCAATAGCCTTAGCCGCTTTGGTTATAAGGGCCGTGGCAGTGGTTTCTTCGGTGTGAAGGATGAGAATCTGGCCAAAATCGATAGGTGACAGCAGGACAGCCTCTTTTGCCTCTGGATCGATCTGCTCTTTTTCTTGATAGTAGACGCTGTATAATTGTCCAACCTGAACGCCATCCTTACGCCCCTTGTCAATAAAGACAACAAACTGCTCGCTGAATATCCTTGCATGCCCCTCAGAGGCGATGATCTTTCCCTCAAGCCCCTTCTTGCTTTCGGTAAGAATGATCTTTGGTGATCGTTCTTCATACGGCATCAGGAGATCGTTCAGATTAATCGTCCTGAACGATTCAATAATACTGCCCATGGAAAATTCCGGCTGAACATCGGTGATTTCAACTACACCAAGAATCAGGTGCTGGGTCCGTGCAAGTTTTTTGGCTTTCCGGCCCTTTAACGCCCCTAAAGTACGAAAGACCTTAAAGCGATCACCGGGTTTAAAGATGACATTGCCAATGTGCCGTATATAGACATGGTCCCCCCGGCTGATCATCACCTTGTCTCTCTTTACCTTGAAAATAGCGCCTGAGGGGGTGACAGGCTTTTTTCTTAAAAAACCGACACTCTTTATCGCAGGATATAAATAATAAGGAGGTTCTTTTGGTTGTACAGTTTCTTCGGGGTCAGGTTCCGGTTCCGGCTCGGGTTCGAC
>JAUWXJ010000038.1 GCA_030616425.1 Desulfobacterales bacterium
TTAGCTTCATCCCCTTCAAATACCGCCTCAACAGTACCGTCGTGCAGATTTCTTACCCATCCTGTGACGCCTCGTTCCAAGGCTGCGCGCCTTGTGTCCATCCTGAAACAGACGCCCTGGACATGTCCTTCAACGATGACATGAACTCTGATCTTTTCCATGCCCTTTCTCCTGTCTGACTAGTGTCCCGTATCGTAATTTCCCACACTATTACTGTACAAGAGCCGCCAAGGGGCGGCTTGCAGGCACTAAAACCCCGCTGATATCGAGAAGTTTAAGTAGGCGAATTTACGATACGAGACACTAGTGACTAAAAGCTGTAGGATCTTCGAGACATTCTATCAGTCCCTTTTCATCAAGGATCTTGATTCCTATCTGCTTGGCCTTGTCAAGTTTCGATCCCGGATCCTTTCCTGCCACCACATAGGTGGTTTTTCGGCTCACAGAAGGGCTAACCCTGCCACCCAAGGCCTCAATACGAGCCTTGGCTTGTGAGCGGGTCGTCGACTCGAGGGCCCCAGTAAGGACAAACGTATTGCCGGCCAGAGGCTCCTGTGCCCCAGCCTCTTCGGTTTCAATTCTTACTCCAGCATCCAAGATTCGAGATATGTTTTCCCGGTTTTCACGGTGATCAAAGAAGGCAATCACGCTCTCAGATACCTGCGGCCCTATTTCATCTATGGCGATCAGATCGTCGGCTGTGGCAGACATGAGCGTATTCAAGGCCTTGAACCGGCGGGCCAGAACCTGCGCTATATGCTCACCCACATGGCGGATGCCAAGGGCGTAGACAAAACGGGCAAGGCTGGTTTGCTTGCTTCTTTCCATAGCATCCATCAGGTTTTGAGCCGATTTTCCGCCCATCCTTTCAAGGCCTGCTATGTTTGCCTTCTCTAGGACAAATAGATCTGCATAAGACTTTACCAATCCTTTATCCACCAATTGGCCCACTAACTTGTCACCCAAGCCATCAATATCAAAGGCCCCTTTAGAGGCAAAATGCTTGATCCGCTCTTTTATCTGTGCACGGCAGTTGGCATTGACGCACCGGGATACCGCCTCTTGTTCCAGGCGAATTACCTTGGCACCGCACACCGGGCATGTAGCAGGCATCCTGAAGGGCTGCTCAACCCCAGTACGTTTGGCCGTGATCACCTTGACAACCTCAGGAATCACGTCACCGGCACGCTGAACCAGCACAGTATCACCCGTGCGGACACCTTTCTTCTTGATTTCATCCTCATTATGCAGGGTGGCACGACTCACGGTCACGCCCCCAACTGAGACAGGCTCCAAGTGGGCTACAGGCGTTAATGCCCCGGTCCGGCCCACCTGAACGTCGATCTTGAGCACACGCGTGGTCTCCTGTGTAGCCGGGAACTTATACGCCATGGCCCATCTGGGACTTCTCGATTTCTCACCCAACCTTGCCTGCAACCCCAGATCATCCACCTTGATCACAATGCCATCCATCTCGTAGGGAAACTCATGTCGGCTGTCGAGCAAATCCCTGTAATAAACAAGTATCTCCTCAATTCTCGCCCGTGGTTTGATGTGAGGATTAACCCGAAACCCCAGTCCCTTGAGAGCCTGAAGGATTTCCCAGTGCGAGGCAAATTCAAGGCCGGTCGCCATGCCAACGCCATAACAGAATATATCCAAGGGACGCTTGGCCGTTATCGTCGAGTCAAGCTGTCTGAGAGATCCTGCTGCTGCATTTCGGGGATTGGCAAACGCCGGCTCGCCTTTGTCAAGGCGCTCTTCATTTAACTGTTTGAAAGGTTCGATAGGGATAAAGACCTCTCCCCTCACCTCCAGGCGAGAGGGCACTCTCTCGGGAACCATCTCAAGAATGGCCAAAGGGACTGTCTTGATGGTCCTGACGTTCAGTGTAATCAGCTCGCCGGTATATCCGTCGCCCCGGGTAGAGGCATCGACCAGTCGACCATTTTCATATACCAGCTCCACGGCCACACCATCCATTTTGGGTTCAGCCGTGTAAAGGACCGGCGAATCAGTCTTCAGAAACCGCCGCACCCTTTGATCAAAGGCAAGGACCTCTTCTTCGCCAAAGGCGTTCTCCAGGCTCAGCATCGGAATAGTGTGAGCCATTGTTTCAAACTTCTCAAGAGGCGGTGCCCCTACCCGCTGCGTAGGGGAGTCAGGCTTGACCATCTCGGGATGCTCCGTCTCCAGGGCAATAAGTTCCTGCATAAGACGGTCGTATTCAACATCAGAGATCTCTGGCTCATCCAGGACATAATAAAAATAGTTATGGCGGTGAAGGGCCTGGCGAAGTTCGGATAGCCTCTTTCGGATATCATCACTCATGGCAAAAGACTGTCATGGAGGCTCTACTTCTCCTCGGCAAAGGGCGAGTTCAGTTTCTGACATATCGCGGGGATAACCCTTGCTGCTGCCTTACGGGACTTTTTAAACTTTCTACTTGAAAACCCGGGCTTCCAGCGCAGCGTGCTAAGCTCATCTGAGACCACAAGGAGGGCCCCCATCTCGACCTGCCTAAACTGCGCTACTGTAAACAAGGCCGAAAGTTCCATATCCACGCCGAGCACGCCCTCACTCTGGAGCAAAAGGACCCTCTGCTTGGTCTCACGGTAAGGAGCATCTGTTGACCAGACAGGACCTTTGTGAAAAGGGATCGAGGAACCCCCAAGGCTCTCCTCAATTGCCCCGATCATTGCATCGGACGGCTCCGGGTATTCATTACCCACAGGGTAATACCCGGATATCCCCTCCCCTATCATTGCACGGTCCGGAACCACAAGGTCTGCGATCTGCACCTCTTGCTGGATGGAACCGCACCACCCGAAAAAGAGTATCCTTCTTGCGCCCAGGACAATCAGCTTCTCCAGAATCATCACCGCGTAGGGGGCACCCAGCATAGGTCCCACCACGGTAATGTTTTGACTACGGTGTGTTACCCTGTACAACCCACTGGTCAAGATCCTGCATGCTGCCCTTCCCTTGATCCCCATGAATCGCCGTATCAGGGCAAGGTCTCTTTGCATGGCCACCATCACTGCCACCGGACCAATATCGGGATCGTTTTTTGTCTTTCTTGGATAAAGAATTTCCTCTGACATGATTATAGTACCTCGAAACCTCTATCCGCCTAGGGCGAAAAACCAAGAGGTTTTTAGATGCGGCAGTTCTCGATCATTCCATTACTGCAACTTGGGCGAAGATCCCAACTCCTGTCACTTTTTCTCGTCTCTTGCAGATTCTGCGGTGATCTCTCGCAAGAATGGCAAAACCTCCCTCTCGCAAATAACATTCCATACGTATTTGCGCATCACATTCCGGAACATTTTGTGAGTATCCGTACCGGCCAGATGCTTGACGATCCGTTTAGCAATAGAAAGCGGCTCTTCATGGAGCCCAAAAAAGCACACCCCTTCTCCTACCTCCTGAAATGGTGGAATCTTTGAGCAGGCAATGGGAAGCTTGATCATACCCGCCTCCAGAAGCGGTAGTCCAAAACCTTCATCCTTGCTGGTCATGAGGAGCACGTCTGCCATGAGATAGAGATCTCGTATAAAGATCCGGTCCGGCACCAGTTTTTTCCTGTTGCCAAATCTATACTCCGCCAACACAGCAATGTTTTCTTGCAGGCCAAGTTCCTTAACCCAGTACTTGAGCCTTCGATAGTAGGCCACGGCCCGTCCCTCATGGGGGTCATAGGCGCCTGTTAATATAAAAAGTACATTATGACCCAAAAGCTTGATCCCCCGGATGATGTGGATGGAAAGCTCTAAATTCTTTCGCGGCGTGATCCTTGACGGCTGCACCACGACAAGGTCGCGGTTAAACAGGTCGAGTTCCTCCGATAGCATAACCGATTTCGGGTCGAGGTAGAAAAAGCGCACCGGATCAATCCCGTTATGTATCACCTTCCACGGCGCCTCCCCACAATGCTTCTTAAAGAGCCTCTTTCGCGACTCCGAAACGGTCACATAATGTATGTTCGGATGTAGGCGCTTGAGAATCTGCCAGGGAGGGCTGTTCAGGTATTTCAGCGGGCTCGATTCAAAGTAAGGTGAATCGTGAGCCCAACTGACTACAATCGGGCCATCCCGTGAGTCTGCCAGATGTTGCAAGGCGAGGGTCAGCGGGAGATTGAATGGCATGTGAAGCACATTGTGGGCCAGGATCACATCAAGCTCAAGAGACCAATCTTTCAGCACTCTGTAAATCCTTTTTGTGGGCCGCTCTAAGGCTTCTTGATTCCCCTTTTTGCATTCTTCATGTGCTTGTAGGATCCTAGTATTCTTGGAACTCAACGCCGGTTCTATGCGCACGGGAAAATCCTTTGTGTAGACCTCGCCCATGCCGGCTAGAACCGAAACCGAGTGGCCCGTCCGGTGAAAAACGGCGGCCTGTTGACTCAGGATCTCTTCCACGCCCCCAATAACCGGCGGGCAGGAGTAGTGCAAAAGCCCGATTCGCAAAGATGCATCAATCGCCATTTTCGGACCCCTTTGAGAGAGCGATTATCTGAAAGATTCGATTAGAGGAAGGAGTTTCTCTTCTAATACCTCGTAAGAAAAATGCCTTTTGGCCAGCTCGTAATTGTGATCAGTTGCACGGCTCAAATTTTCCGGTTCCAAGAATTGTTTAATCTGATTAACGGTTTCTTGGGTCACAAAGGATTCAAACGGAATCACCTCAAAGCCAAAGGGCTCAATGTCCTCTACAAAGATCGAATATCGATTTACCACAACCGGTTTCTTGAAATAGATGGTTTCCAGAAAGGCATTTCCAAATCCTTCATAAGCCGAGGGGTAAGTAACCAGATCGGCGTTCTGGTAGGCATCATCCATGGTATATTTCTTGTCGCGCCTGGCGTTAAAGCAGTGAGCTGAGCCGATCTTGTCACCAATGCATATCATTTCCACGCCGAGCCGGTTAGCGTATTCCATTACCCTTTGCGCATACACGTCGCCCTCGTCACCAGATTCATGCGAGACCACCAGCCTCGGACGCTTCAAGCCCATAAGGCTTACCAGCTCAATCGCCCGCTCAATCCATTTACGTGGTACAATTCGCGTGGGTTGGAGCACAAAGAGATCATCATCTGAAAAACTGAGTTCCTCACGGATCAACTTCCCATTTGGTAGTGGTGGAGGCGGACTTGCGAAATCAAAGACATTCGGAATAACTACATTGCTGTTGCCGGTTCTGTAGCTGAGTTGCCGGGAAGCAGCGGAATTGATTACCACATGACGCATGGACCGGAGGTTCGGGGGAAAGGAACGCTTAAGGTAGTCCTGAGCCGCGTTAATCAGGAAGCGCTTCCGTTCCCAGCTAAAATCGTGATGATGTGCAACGGTCGGCTTCCCTGTCTCGGCTATCAGTTCCGTAAGGGCCAATCCCAGAGGGATGTTCATAGGGATAGCCAGGGCATTTTCCGGAATCAGGAGATCAATCTCAAACTGGCCACAAAACTCGTAAAGCCTTGACTTAAGGTAATCTTTGAGCTCCTGAATCTTTGCAGACAGCGATGCTCCGCGTGTTGTCGTTCCAAAACATGCTGAATGGATTTCCAGCACTTCAGCATCTTCAAAATGGGCCTTTGGCTCTAAAAAGGATCGTTCTGGCGGGGTGTCGAGCTCTCCGGCAAAGAAATAGCACTCAAAGCCGTTTCGTTCCAGAACCTGATACCACTTGTAGGTCTCCAGTGTTACACCGTCAGTACCAGCAATCCGTGTAGATACAAATCCGATTCTTTTCATCACAGGTCTCCTACTAGCTACAAAATAGATCCGCCCAACAAGAACAAGAATGTCTCTCGGCCTTTTAGAACAGATATATATACCATATTTGATCGAGCTTGGCTATCTCAAATAAGAACCAGCACACCCCCTGAGCCAAATACATAAGGGCTGTATTATGAGCCCGTGGGTTGTCTATGAGCTATGCCGGTCGATAATTGACAACAAATGCTATCCAAGATAAGAACAACGTGAACCGTCCATAAATGAAGCTCGATATTGAGATCCAGTGCCTTCGGCATTTGATACAGGAAGGCCCTTAGATGGAACAAGAGGCATACATTAAAGTTGACATATTGGAAAACGAGATAGAAGCGCAGCTTCTCGGCTCTATCTTGAACGAACGGGGTATCCCTCATCATATACGATCTTATCACGACACGGCCTACAACGGCCTGTTCCAGGTCCAGAAAGGCTGGGGATACATTAGTGCTCCCCCTTCCTGGTCAGAAAAAATAACGAACATCCTGTCTGAAATCAGAATAAAGGGGGAACAGGCTTGATCGATTCTCTGAGAAACTCCTAAATCCTTTATCTTGAAATATTCGACATGATTGTCTCAACCTCCCAGCCCCTTTTCTCCCCTTTCCCAGCCTTTTTCTATAAGGCCTATCTTTCAGACCTGATAGTTGTCCTGGATGACGTCCAGTTCCCTCTTCGAACAACCTGGATCAGCAGGAATCGCTTCAAGAACGACCAGGGTACCTTGTGGATCACGATCCCTGTGTGGAAAAAAGGGCTAGGTTTGCAAAAAATCAACCAGGTGCGGATATGCTACGAAGGGAACTGGAGGAAAAAGCATCTTATCAGCCTGAAGACCTCCTATGCCAACGCCCCGTATTTCCGGGAACATCTTGGTGTGGTTGAGGAAATCTTTTCGGCAAGGTTTGAAAGGCTCGTTGATCTTAATGTAATGATCATCCGATACTTGAAAAAACACCTCGAGATAGACACCCCGATAGTATTGCAATCTGATTTGGGTATTTCCGCAAAAGGGAATGAGCTTTTGATACAGATTTGCCGGAAAGTACAGGCATCCAAGTACATGGTTCAGGCTCCTACAAAAAAATATCTCGATACACAGCTATTTGCCGATGCCGGCATCGAGATGAAATTCTTTAGACCACCCTCCCCTGTTTACCCACAGCTCTGGGACGATTTTATCCACGATCTGTCGGCCTTTGACCTCCTTTTCAATTGCGGGCCGAAAAGCCATGAAATTGTGTGTGGATCATTCCACCATTCTCGTTAATGCCCTGTACACACCATAGGTAACCCGAGCCAGGCCGTGATAGTCTATCTTTTCGGATGTATCCTCGGACGAATGGTAGTAGGGATAACGGAACAGGGCGGTGTCGGTGATCATGATGGCAGGATAGCCGCAACGCCAGAAAGACCAGTGGTCAGACCAGTCAATACCCATGATAAAGCCGAAAGGGGCTGCGCATTCCACCGGGAAATCACTCTCTTCCATAAAATGTCGGGCAAACGATCTGACCAGCCATTTTGAACGAAGGTTCCCTACAACAGCCACAAAGTCGCCCCTGTCCGGATAAAAGGAGCTAAGGGGGAAGGGATATTTCTGAGTTTTGCGTTCGTGCCGGTAGTAACCTATGGTCTCAAGACAAATCATGGCCACAATATTTTCCCCTTTCTTTCGGCACTCCTTGGCGTAAACAAGGCTGCCCATGGAACGGCTCTTGAAAAAAGGGGGCTCTTCATTGGCAAAGGCCACAAAGCGCATGGTTTTGCTGGTCGATCTTGTCCTGAAGAATCGGCTCAGTTCAAGAAGGGCTGCCACCGCAGACCCGTTGTCATTTGCCCCAGGTGACCAGGAAACCGTGTCATAGTGGGCGCCGATAAGCACGATTTCATCTGGTTTTGATTTTCCGGGGATTTCAATTACAAGGTTATAACATGGTATTTTTTTCACCATATAGGTTTGAGCGGTTACCTGGTATCCTGTCTTTTCCCAGACCCCCCGGATATAATCAGCAGCAGCATTCAGCTTGTCCGGTACAAAGACATTCCTTTGTCCGATTTCATCTGCAAGGGCTGTGACATGCGCCTTGAGCCGCGCTTCCAGGTCATTAATCAACTGCTCGGCATCACTGTTGAGTGTGGGCCGTCCAACCTCTGGGCGGATATCTATCATCGCCCTGTAGGCCCATATGCTCAAAGCCACCAGAAACACCAGAATTGATATATAGATCATGGCTTTTCGGTGAAGCAAAGCAAACCACATACACGCTGTCAGCGGATCGAACTTAGTCCCGCCAAGGAGCGGGACCAAAATGGTTAAACAAACGAGAAAAAGGGTTTTGAAACACTTCTAAGATGTTGTGTGTTTGCGCAGGTGGTGCCCGCTATTCCAATATTTGCTCAATAATCTCTGCTGCGCTTTGAACATAGTTCGGACAAACTGTTTTATACAGTTTATTCTTTTTTTGAAACTCTCTTCCTTCCGGTGTACTGATGTCGCAGCCGAGTAAATCCTTGCACTTGATAGAACCATTACGAGACGTGAATCTATCAACAAATTCTCTGGCAATCTTATATGTCTTCTTTTCCGCCTTTCTATCTTTAGCCTTTGTGCTACCATATTTTAGACCTATGACCATAAGGGCGCCGGTCACGGCCCCGCAGGTCTCGCCCATACCATTTATCCCCCCGCCAAAAGTAGAAGAGAGCCTTAAGGCGATCTCACGATCTATGCCAAATTGCGTGCCGTATGTCGAAAGCAGTGTCTGGGAGCAGTTGAAACCTTCTTTATAAGTAGAAACCGCTCGTTCAACCTCGCTCATATATCGATCCTCCTGTTTCATCCTGATTTACATCCGGTCAAGGGCTTCTCTGCCTGACATGCCTACCTTAACACCAAGTTTATCTGCCGCCGCATTTGCATCTTTCACTTCTCCCACAAGGAGGTCATCAATTGTGGAAATGGAGCTTCCCCTCGTAGCTTTGACCCGGGCCGCCGGGCAGCCAAAATTGTCCAGTGCCGTGACATCAAAGGCCCCGCAACCCACCATTCCAACATCAGTAACTATGTTGACCAGGTTGACAGGCCCGATGGGAATGACATAGCCATCAGCTTGTTTACTAGTCAGTTGTACCTTCTCATGAACCATTCCGTTTTTTCCGCTCCATATCCATCCTGTAAAATGTCTCTGACGTTTTTATGTTTTTGCAAAGCCAGAGTTTGCCGCTGTTACTGGCCCTGCTTTTGATGATATTGTATTGATATAACTTCAGAGCCTGCCTCAAACAGTTCAGATTTGACCTCATGAACCAGACCCCATGCCTTGGCTTCATCAGGATTAAGCGTGGTTCTTTCAAGCATGAGATTTGTGACATCAATAACAGGAGCAAAAAACTTGATGACTACGGGTTTGGCAGGCATGTTATAATCCTCCTTTATGAGAGGCACAAGGAAAAGAGCTCTCTAAAGTAGCCATCCCTGAACATCCAGATTTGTGAGGCCGGCCTCTTTTGCCCATCGCACGGCCTCACTGTATTCTTTGCGGGTTAGTTTCCGGGAGATCTTCGGATAGTCAAATGCCTTATACATCGGTGTGTACTGAGACATTATGTTCAAATAAGTGTCTTTAGGAAGGTTTTTAGCTATCCATTCAATAACTTCCTTTGTTCCTCCCACTCGGTTTGGCATGACCAGATGACGTATCATCAGCCCCCTGTACATGAGTCCGTCAGCGGCAGGCTTTGCTACCCCTACCTGACGCTGCATCTCTAACAGGGCTGCTTCTGTAATCTCCGGATACGTTTCCGCAGCCGATGAGTACTTTGCTGCCATCTTGCCATCCGAATACTTGAAGTCAGGCAGGTAAATATCGATGATGCCGTCGAGCTTTTTTAGTATTTCCAGGCGCTCCCATCCGCAGGTATTGTATACAAGCGGAACTTTCAGACCCTTACCTGCTGCAATATCAACTGCAAGAAGAATATGCGGGGAGTAATGAGTTGGTGTAACAAAATTGATGTTTGGACATCCCATTGCTTGAAGGCTGAGCATCATCTCTGCCATATCTTCAATGGTTCTGGGCTTTCCTATTCCTCCCTGACTGATTTCCGAATTTATGCAGAAGACACACCTAAGTCCACAATTGGTAAGAAATATAGTTCCGGAACCCCCTTTGCCAACAAGGGAGCTCTCTTCTCCAAAATGCGGGTGATACGATGAAATCTCTAGCTGGGAAGAAGCCTGGCAAAACCCCTCATCCCCGGCAAGCCGGTTGGTCCCGCACTCTCTGGGGCAGAGCTCACAGTTCTTCATCATGTGCCATAGCTCTTCTCCTCTTTTTTTCAGCTCACCGCTTCTGTGCAGTTTCAGATAAGCAGGTTCGAAATCCGGGTCGATTTCCGCTGTTCGCTTGAGCACAAATCGCGTGCTGTTCTTGTCACCAAGGATGTCAGACGCTGGTCCTGATGCCTCCTTCTCTTTGCATCCAGTGCAAAGGGGAATAAAGGGAGCGCCAAACCCTAACATTGCCAAATATAAACATGATTCAATAAATTCTCTTCTTGATTGTTCCTTCATTTATGGTTTCCTCCTATCATCAAAAGAAAACCTTGAGCCTTATGTCGTGTGTCCTGTGCCACTATTAAGTCCGTATGGACATAGCTCCGATTATTCCGGTGCGCAATCAGCTCATTTACTTTCCATAAGCCTATTCCCGTTTCCCTTACTTTCTCCTCTTCCAGCAATCAATGTTTGGTAACAGACTTAAAGTCTGGTTCCGCTGCCACCTCGATCGTACCAAACGCTTGCTCGTATTTCTTAATGTTATCTTGCAAGGCATTTATAACCCGCTTCATATGCCCTGGGCTGATGATGACCCGGGCGGTGACTGCGCCAGCAGGCGGTGCCACCATAATGAAATCCATGACGAATTCCTCTTTGGTATGCCTCACGATCATATTGTTTGCGTAGACGCCCCCTTGCAGCTGTTCAGGAAAATTGATCTTCACTTCCTTTTTTACGTCAGACATGGTGTACCTCTCTTCAAAGTTTACCTAACAGGTTGCAATTACCTCAGCAAATTTATTTAGCATTTCCTACATCAACCCACGAATGAATTTCAGGCAAGCCTCATCATCCCACCTGGCCGAGCCCTCATGCTTAAACGCAATCCTACCCTCGCGGTCAAGAATGAATGTCGCAGGGATACCTCGTGTATTAAACACGTCCGGCAGATCCTTGCCCAGGACGTACACCGGGAAGTTAAAATCATTTCTCTTCATAAACCCTTGAATAGTTTTCTCGTGTTCGTCTGAGATGAGAACAAAGGCAACATCGTCATGTTTCAGGGAATTGTAAAGATTTTGAATACTAGGCATTTCAGTATCAGAATCTTGGCACCAGGTTGCCCAAAAAGTCAGAAATACGACTTTACCCTTGAACTGTGAAAACGCTATATCCTTTCCCTCCAAGGTCCGAATAGACCAAGGACCGGCTTGCTCATACACAGGGGATAGCGGACAGCTTGAAAAGTCGGGTGGCTCCAGTGCAGTTTCCACCCTTTCCGAGACAGACATAATCCTGACGTATGTGTATGCAACAAGAAAAATTAATACAATGGTCAGAGCTGCGCCAGTACCTAAGCCGATGAAGAATTTCTTATTTATGAGTCTCATGCGGTCTATCTATAACGATTAAGAGAGGTTGTCAATTCTTGATGTTATAGGTATGGGGACATCCCGTATTCTTTTCGATTGACTTAAGTACCTGATTTACTTAGTCTCCTTTTTATCCCTAACAAAGCATGTTAAAAACCTGTCGTTATCAACAGCCAGTAATTTTTGGAGGTAAGACAATGGCAGAATTATTCGATGAAATTGAAATCAATGGTATGGCCCTGAAGAACAGGAGCGTGCGCTCGGCCACATGGACAGGAATGGCGAAAAAAGACGGACGCTGTAGCACGAAGCTCACAAAACTTATGGGGAACCTTGCCCGAGGCGAGGTTGGACTCATTATCACAGGCTTTGCCTATGTGATGCCAAATGGTCAGGCACTCAATAACCAGCTCGGCATCCATGATGACGCCATGATTCCGAGCCTGCTAAAGCTCACAAAGCGTGTCCATGCAGCCAATGGAAAGATTGCGATGCAGATTGTGCATGCCGGCGTCCAGAGTGTTATGAGACAAAGAAGAAATCAACCCGCCTGGGGGCCATCTGCTGTGTATGACCCCCTCTTCAGAAGGACACCCAAGGCAATGACGCAGCGTGAGATCAAAGAGACTGTCCACACATTTGCACGCGCAGCAGACAGGGTAAAGAGAGCAGGATTTGATGCTGTGGAACTTCATGGCGCCCATGGCTATCTCGTGAGCCAATTTCTCTCCCCTGCAAGAAACAGGCGCACAGACAAGTATGGCGGCCCCGTAGAAAACCGGGCGAGATTTCTGTTTGAGATTTACAGGGCAGTGCGAAAGAGCGTGGGAAGGGATTTTCCAGTTCTGATCAAGTTGAATACAAAGGACTTTGTTCGTGGTGGATTGACCCAAAGAGATGCCCTGTTTGTTGCAAAAAGGCTGGCGGAGATGGGAATAGATGCCATTGAAATGAGCGGGGGTATTCCTGCAGCAGGTGATCTGGGGCCGGCGCGTCCCAAGATCCGCAAGGCATCAGATGAGGCCTATTTTCTGCCGCTTGCAAAAAAGATAAAAAAAGTGGTCTCAGTACCAATCATACTTGTTGGGGGTCTCAGATCATTCAAGGCCGCAAATGACATCTTGAAAACAGGTGCGGCAGACCTTATTTCCATGTCGCGACCCCTGATCAGAGAGCCGGGCCTTATCAGGCGATGGAAAAAAGGGGACCGGAAAAAGGCAAAATGCATATCCTGTAATCAATGCTTTGGGGCTGCAAGGGGTCCTGAGGGGGTCTATTGCGTAGTGGAACGATTGGCTAAAACAAGAAGGAAAGGCAACCGATTATAGCCTCTCACCCCAGTACGATGGTCCCCACCTACCCCAGTTAAATAGGCTGCGCATTTCACGGGGCAGGCGGGGCAGGCAGACCCACACAGACAGACACAGATAAAAAAACATCTGCGTGTTTCTGCGGCTAAAATAAATTTGAGAGGATCACAACGGTCTATGGCTGAAGATATTATAAGAAGAATTCAGATATGTATCCCTTTCATACTCCTGAAAGAGAAATACCTGCCCCTGGTGCTGGAAAAGAGGATCAACCCTGAAATCGGCATTACCGGAGAAGTCATTGATACATATTCCAAGGATCTTTCGGAAATGGCCTCTATTCTCCGACAGGAAGGCCTTTTGATCACGCTGCACGGGCCTTTCTTTGACCTTGTGCCAGGTGGGATGGACAAAAAGATCTTGAAAACGACTCGAGAGCGTCTCAGAGAAGTATTTGACCTCATACCCGTATTCGACCCTCTCTCTGTTGTCTGCCACACGGGGTATGACAGAAAAAGATATCATGAAGTCCGGGACCAGTGGCTGGAGACCGCCCTTGAGACATGGACACCCCTTGTCAAAGGCCTAGAGGGCTCCCGAACATCCCTGATGTTTGAAAACGTGTACGAGCGAACCCCTGAAACACTCCACAAGCTATTGCGTGGATTGAACTCAGACAATGTCGGCTTCTGCCTTGATACAGGTCATATGAATGTCTTCTCTGAAACAAGCATGGAAACTTGGCTGAAAGCCTTGGGACCCTTCCTAAAACAACTCCACTTACATGACAATGACGGAACCTGGGATGACCATCTAGCTATTGGAGAGGGGAAGATCGATTTTGAATCCCTGTTCGAGTATGTGGAGGAAAATCACTTGAGGCCCATCATCACCCTTGAAGCCCACAAAGAGAAATGGCTCCGGCAGAGCCTTGATGTCCTGTCCAAATCAGAGCGGTTTTGTCGCATTATCGGCTTGAAGCCACTAACCCACACAACATGAGAGTGGCGACTGACATTGGCGGGACCTTCACGGATGTGGTCACCCTGGACCGGGACGACATCCACGGCTGGAAAGTCCTTTCCACGCCCGCCTCCCCGGACGCACAACTTTTCAGGCGTCCAAGGGGGAAGCTATTGTCATCAACACGCCGGTGGGTGGAGGATGGGGGAAACGGTCACCCTAGGAATCTTTCAACTCCAGATTCCAGTATAGATAATCTCGCCAGGAGCCGGGAACACTCCTGGAGCTAATGGTAATCATAAGGAAGGGTACCCAGTCGGGCTTCATGGGTTT
>JAUWXJ010000062.1 GCA_030616425.1 Desulfobacterales bacterium
CTTCCCTGCCATAGACATAAATCGGTCAGGGACTCGGAAAGAGGAACTACTCCTTGAGCCGGAGGTATTGAACCGGGTTTGGATTTTGAGAAAACTCCTCGCATCTTTGAATCCAATAGACAGCATGGAGTTTCTGCTTGAAAAGATGAAAGGAACCAAAGATAATAAAGACTTCTTGGAATCCATGAACAGTTAGTTCCAGGGCTTAGAAGTGGTTTCAAAACCCTTTTTCTCGTTTGTTTGACCATTTTGGAAAGTTCTAAGTTCGCTCCGCTAAAATTGGAGCACGTAGTGAAGCCATGCGCTAACTCCCCCGCTATCACGGGATCAAACAGTTCCAATTTTTACGCTTCACTTCACTAAGAACTTTCAGCCAAAATGGTCAAAATTGACTCGCTAAAGGGTTTTGAAACCGGCTCTAGGGGTAGGGGTATCAGCGGTTAAATGGTTGAGTGGTATTGAACCATTTAACGACTCAACAACTCAACGACGAATGGAGGCTTTATATGAAAGAGGGGATACATCCTGAGTATTTTCAGACCACGATTCGTTGCGCATGTGGCAATGTGGTGGAGGTAGGATCCACCGCAAAGGATATCAGGGTTGAAATTTGCTCCAAATGCCATCCTTTTTTTACGGGCAAACAGAAGCTGGTTGATACAGCCGGGCGCATTGAACGATTCCGCAGGAAGTATGCTAAATTTGAGGCCCAGAAGAATAAAGGGGCAACAGAGTCTCAGGATTAGTATTGGCCATGGTCTTCGGCACGAAACATTCCGAGATTCATGTGGGAGGACAGGCTGTAATTGAGGGCGTTATGATGAGGGCGCCAAAGGGCTTGGCAATTGCAGTGCGTCGCCCAAACGGCGAGATCTTGATTAAGGAGGACAAATGGCGTTCCTTGTCTGAGCGGTGGTCGTTTCTTAAATGGCCTTTTGTCAGAGGCAGCATTATCATCCTTGAAGCCTTGATCAATGGCATCCAGGCACTGACCTTTTCAGCCAATCAGGCTTTGGAGGAAGAGGAAGAATCACTGGGAAGCGGGGCGCTGTTTTTGACTGTCTTTCTAGGCCTTGGTGCAGGGATCGTTCTGTTTGTGATCTTGCCTCACGTGATTAGCGGCCTAATGGGCCGTTTATTTGGTGTAAGGCTGTGGGTTGAAGACTTCGTTTTTCATCTGATCGATGGAGCCGTGAAGATCATAATCTTTCTTTGCTATATCTGGTTTATCTCGTTTTTCAAGGAGATCAGGCGAGTATTCGAATACCACGGCGCAGAGCACAAATCGGTCTATGCGTATGAAGCAGGAGAGCCCCTGAACATTGAGAACGCGAAGAAATTTTCAACTCTTCATCCCAGATGCGGCACTGCCTTCATATTGATTGTGCTTCTTATAAGCATTTTTTTCTTTTCGATTGTATTCCCTTTTGTGCTGACTCTCGAAGATGTGCCTGGTTTCATGAACCAGATTATTGTAATTATTATGAAGATATTGTTTATATTTCCTATTGCTGGCTTGGCCTATGAAATTATCAGGTTCAGCAGCAGGCACATGGACCGGGGCCTGATTCGTTTGGCGGTCTTGCCGGGCCTGTGGATGCAGAAACTCACCACGCGTGAGGGGCCCAGGGCGATGACCAGCTTGAGGTTGCCCTGGTTGCCCTGGATAGGGCCCTGAATGGCCACAGCCGAGTGGCTGGCGGTCGGCAATGAAGAGACACACCGAATGCATATATTTGATAAACTTTCTGGTGTAGAAAAACGGTTAGATAAGGTCGAGAGCCTTTTGAGCGATCCCGACCTGGTAAAGGATCAAGAGGCCTATCGCAGGCTCACAAAGGAACATGCGGAGATCAGCAAGATCGTTTCCGTTTTTCGTGAGTATAAACAGGCAGCCAAAGATATGAGAGAATCGAAGGATCTATTAAAGGACAGTGACGAGGATATCAAGGAGCTGGCCAGGGAGGATCTTCGGCGCCTGAACGAGCATTTAAAAAAACTGGAGCAGGAGTTAAAGTGGCTGCTTATCCCCAAAGATCCCAGTGACGAGAAAAATATACTTCTGGAGATCAGAGCGGGCACAGGTGGTGAAGAGGCAGGCCTCTTTGCCGCAGACCTTTTTCAGATGTACAGTAAATATGTTGACAGCCTTGGTTGGAAGGTAGAGGTCTTGAACAAGCATGTGACGGGCGTCGGCGGCCTCAAGGAGATTATTGTACTAGTTCAGGGTAAGGGGGCTTACAGTCGCTTAAAGTTCGAGAGCGGAACCCATAGGGTCCAGCGGGTGCCGGTCACGGAATCACAAGGGAGGATACACACCTCCGCTGTGACCGTAGCTGTTTTGCCAGAGGCAGAGGAAGTGGATGTCAAGATTGAAGCCGACGACATCAAGGTGGATGTATTCCGCTCCACTGGTCCCGGAGGGCAGAGCGTTAACACAACGGACTCGGCCATACGCGTTACTCATCTTCCCACAGGACTGGTGGTGACATGTCAGGATGAAAAGTCACAGCACAAGAACAGGGCCAAGGCTATGAAGGTACTCCGTGCTCGTTTGTACGATAAGATGACTTCCGAGCAGAACGAAAAAATCTCTGCAGACCGGAAGAGTCAAGTAGGAAGCGGTGACCGCAGCGAGCGGATCAGGACATACAACTTTCCACAGGGCCGTGTCACAGACCACCGTATTGGACTTACACTGCACAAACTGGAAAATATTCTCCAAGGCAATATTGGAGAGATGATCGATGCCCTTATAACCCACCATCAAGCGCTTGCCATTCAGCATGTTGAGACAGAATCGAGGGATGCTGCCTGAAACCTGGACCATTCTCAAACTCCTCAAGTGGACCGGGACGTACTTCAAATCCCACCAGATTGAACAGCCGCGTGCTGCCGCGGAGATACTTCTAGCTCATACCTTAGGCGTCGGGCGGGTAGACCTCTACATCCAGTATGATCGTCAGCTCGAACCAGAGGAGCTTGAGCTCTTCAAAAGATTCATCCAAAAACGCATTCAAAGGGAGCCAGTGGCATATATTGTTGGGAAAAAGGAGTTCTGGTCTATGGATCTGAAGGTGACACCTGATGTCCTTATACCGAGACCTGAGAGCGAGACCCTTGTTGAGGCTGCCCTTACGATAGTGCCGCCAGAACCAACATCAGTACCCTTCAATGTCCTGGACCTTGGGACCGGTTCCGGGGCAATTGTCCTTGCCATCGCCTCAGAAAGGATAGGCCACAGCTTTTATGCAGTTGATCGCTCTGAAAAGGCCCTGGCTGTAGCCCAGGATAACGCTCGAACATACGAACTCAACAAAACCATTACGTTTTTGCAGGGTAACTGGTTAGATCCGGTCCGTGACCGAGGACACTATTTTGATGTGATTGTCTCGAATCCTCCTTACATTCCGAGTGATGAGTTTGAGATGCTTGCACCGGAAGTTGTGCAACATGAGCCTCGGGGGGCCCTTGAGGGGGGAGCAGACGGGCTGGAGGCAATCAGACTGATAATCAAAAAGGCCGCGAACTGCTTGGTTCCAGGGGGGTGGCTCCTTTTTGAGATTGGTCACGACCAATGGGCCAGGGTCAAGAAGCTGATTGCCGAGTCCGGGGCCTACAGTGATTGGAGTGTGATCAAGGACTATAGTGGCTATGATCGGGTTGTGCGGGCAAAGGCAAGAGACAATAAGCGATGACAGCAATATTTTATGGTCTGCACGATTCTGGATTCCCTAATTTTTCGGTTTCGGCAATAGAGAGGGCCAAGGGGCGAAGAATTATCAATATGGCGTCACTAAGGATGGGAGTGCATGTTGACGGCTCGTTCCCTGTGCCGTGAAGTAGCACCGAGTCTTTCACAGCGGGAGAGGCTTCAAAAAATTTGTGTTGTAAAGCAACAGGTCGTGTGTTAAATAGAACAGTTTTTAGAAATTCGCACGCTCTTGGACCCCCTTTCCGGTGCTTCGAGGGTTGAGACCACGAGAAGTGGAGAGGGGGGAGGATAAGCGCGGAGGAACAACCGAAAACAACGGAGGAAACTATGTCTTACGTCACTATGAAGGAGTTGCTGGAGGCTGGTGTCCATTTTGGCCACCAGACAAGACGGTGGAACCCCAAGATGAAAACTTACATCTTTGGTGCCCGCAACGGCATTTATATCATTGATCTGCAGCAGACTGTTAAGTTGTTCAAGAAGGCATACGATTTTGTGGTGGACACAGTTGCAAGTGGCGAATCGATTCTCTTTGTAGGAACCAAGAAACAGGCTCGGGATTCCATCTATGAGGAGGCGAACCGGTGCGAAATGTTCTATGTGCACAATCGCTGGCTGGGGGGGATGCTCACAAATTTTCAGACCATAAAAAAAGGGATCGATAGGCTAAAGCATCTCACAACCATTTTTGCTGATGGGAGTGTCAATCGCTTTCTCAAGAAGGAGAGACTAAAACTAGACAAAGAAAGGGTAAAGCTTGAAAATGTCCTTGGCGGGATTCGTGACATGGAGAAACTGCCCGCAGTCGTGTTTGTTGTGGATGCCAAAAATGAAAACATTGCAGTCCGTGAGGCTAGAAGGCTTGGCATACCTATTGTGGCCATTGTAGACAGCAATTGCAATCCAGACGAAATAGATTACGTTATCCCTGGCAATGACGATGCCATAAGGGCTATCCGACTCATTAGTTCCCGAATAGCCGATGCTTGCATTGAGGGTCGTAGGCGTTTGGAAGAGCGCCTTCAGGCCGAGGCAGATAAGGAGGCTGCTGAAGTAGAGGCTGTAGAGATAGAGGCTGCGGCTGAGCCGGGTGAGAGGACAATTATTTCTGATGGCTCAGAAGGTCCTATTGTAGAAGTTATTTCAAGAGCAGCCCCTGCATCTGACCAAGCTGGCGAAGATGCAGGTGATGAGGTACAAGAGGAGTCGTAAATGGTGGAAGTCAACACACAAATGATCAAGGAGCTGCGCACAAGGACAAACGCGGGCATTATGGATTGTAAGGAGGCCCTGAAGGAATCGGGCGGAGAGATGGAAAAGGCGATCGATTGTCTGCGCAAGAAAGGACTCGCCACGGCCCTGAAGCGGGCAGGGCGGGAGACCTCCGAAGGCTTAATACATTCATATATCCACACTGGTGGCAGGATAGGAGTCCTTGTGGAAGTGAACTGTGAGACCGATTTTGTGGCCAAGACAGACGAGTTCAAGGTGTTTGTCAAGGATTTTGCCATGCACATTGCGGCAGCCAAACCGCTTGGCATCAGCAGAGAGGATATTCCCGAGGAAGTCGTAAAGCGGGAAGAGGAGATTTACAGGGCACAGGCCAGAGAGACGGGAAAACCAGAAAACATAGCGGATAAGATCGTCCAGGGCAAAATGGAGAAGTTTTATAAGGAATCGTGTCTTCTGGAGCAGCAGTATATTAGGGATCCAGACATTTCAATACAGGATCTGATTCATGATATGATTGCAAAAACGGGTGAGAACATCACAGCGAGACGATTTGTACGTTATCAGTTGGGAGAAGAATAGAGGGAAGTCATTAGATAGAACTGATTTCAAAAACTCTTTCCTCGTTTGGCTTGACCATTCAAAGGGTTTTGAAGCTAGGTAAAATAACATGCCAACCCCAAAGTACAAAAGAATCTTAGTTAAACTCAGCGGCGAGGCTTTGATGGGCGATCAAAGTTTTGGCATAAGCCGTGAGATGATTGACTATATTGCTGGCGAGGTCCGATCGGTTTACGATCTCGGTGTCCAGATTGCCCTAGTTATTGGTGGTGGGAATATCTTCCGCGGTGTGGCAGCCAGCTCTTACGGTATGGATCGTACCTCGGCGGACCATATCGGCATGTTAGCCACGGTCATCAACAGCATCGCCCTCCAGGACGCGCTTGAGAAAAGGGGCATTCAGACGCGGGTACAGACAGCTATCGAGATGTGTGCTCTTGCTGAACCGTATATTCTAAGGCGGGCTATAAGGCATCTGGAAAAGGGGCGGGCCGTAATCTTTGCTGCTGGGACCGGTAACCCTTATTTTACTACGGACACGGCTGCGGCCCTGAGGGCCAAGGAGATCCATGCAGAAGTGCTCATAAAGGCTACAAAGGTGGGCGGCATCTATGATGCTGACCCTGCAGTCGATGCCGGTGCAAAAAAGATGGACAATGTTACCTATCTTGAAGTCCTCAAGCGGCAGTTGAAGGTTATGGATTCGACTGCCATTTCCCTGGCAATGGATAACAACCTTCCTGTAATTGTCTTCAATCTCAGAGATAAAGGGAATCTTAGACGGGTTGTCTATGGGGAAGACGTTGGTACTCGAATAAGTGAGGCATTAGAAGATGGTTGATTCAGTCTATGATGATGTGCGGGAGAGGATGGGCGACTCGATTGATGCCTTAAAGAATGAATTTAAAAAGATCCGCACAGGTCGGGCTTCCCTTGCACTGTTTGAGGGTATAAGGGTAGACTATTACGGAACACCCACCCCCTTGAACCAGATGGCCTCCTTGTCTATTCCGGAGAGCAGGCTTATTGTTATTCAGCCCTGGGATCAGTCGGTGATCGGGGAGATTGAGAAGGAGATTCTGAAATCAGAGCTGGGGCTGACTCCGATGAACGACGGAAAGGTCGTGCGTGTTCCTATACCTCCGCTTACAGAGGAGCGGCGAAAAGAGCTTGTCAGGTTAGTTCACAAGATAGGTGAGGGACACAAGGTATCGATCCGCAATATTCGCCGGGAGACTAACGAACTTCTTAAGGGCCTGAAGAAGGATGGCGAAATCTCAGAGGATGACCTTTATAGGGCTCAAGACAAGGTGCAGAAGATCACAGACGAGCACATCCGATTAGTCGACCAGACCTGCGAGGAAAAAGAGAAAGAGATCCTTGAATTCTGATATTCCTTCCCTACGACCCGACTCACTCCCCCGACATATCGCCATTATCATGGATGGCAATGGCCGTTGGGCCAGAAAGCATTCCCTAAGCCGTATTAGGGGGCATAGGGAAGGTGCTGAGTCGGTCCGGGACATTGTGCGAGTCTGTCGTGAGATCGGGATAGAGGTTCTGACGCTGTATGCGTTTTCAACTGAAAACTGGCAGCGGCCCCGGCCAGAAATCTCGGCTCTCATGAAGCTGTTGAAACAGTTCCTTAAGTCAGAACTTGCCGAAATGATGGAGAACAACATCCGCCTGAAGGCTATTGGCCAGATCGAAAGATTGCCGGCTGATGTTGTGAAGGTACTCCGTGAGGTCATGGATACGACTATAAAAAACCAAGGGATGATTCTTAACCTCGCATTGAGCTACGGGGGGCAGGATGAGATTGTGGAGGCGGTGCGGAAGATCGTAGCCGAGGTTCGAGCTGACCGCCTTAAACCTGAGGAGATAACAAAAGCGGTTTTTTCAAATTATCTTTATACGCAGGGGATGCCGGAGCCAGATCTTCTGATTCGCACCAGTGGTGAAATGCGAGTCAGCAACTTCTTGCTCTGGCAGATTGCTTATACGGAGATTTTTGTCACCAACACCCTCTGGCCAGATTTCAGAAGGGAAGAATTGATTCATATCGTGCATGATTACCAAGAGCGTGAACGTCGGTTCGGGGAGACCGGTGACCAGATAAAAAGGGGTCGTGGCAGGCAATAGTTTCCTGGGCGGAAAACTATGGGAGTAATGGAGTGTTGGAGTAATGGAGTAGTGGATTATGTAAAATCAGTTGCGAGTTTAGCACAGGGTTGCGCCAAAAGAGGCACTTCGTGTCCAGTCAGGTTTTTTTGACTTTCGACGCGCAACTTGTAACTCGTGACACGCAACCTTTACTAAACCCATCACTCCGGTACTCCATTACTTCAATCATGAGCGAAACGAGCTGAGTTCAGATGATGTCTTCCCACTTAAAGCGATGGCTCACGGCATTGGTTGCTATACCCCTGTTGGTTTTGCTGATAGGGAGGGGGGGGCGAACCTGCTTTGCCCTGTTCGTGGGCTTGGCGGCAGCAGTGGGCCTGTTAGAATACTACGCTCTTGTTCTCTCCCGGGAGACAATGGCCACAAAAGCAGCCGGTTTGCCCCTCGGCTTGGCTCTGGTCGCTTCTTTTCACATGGACGGTTTGGCGATAACCCTTGCCGTGGTGGTCTTGGCCTTCCTATGCTCAGCTGTGATTTGTCTTGCAAGGTTTGGCCCACAGGGTTCTGTCTCAGAAATGCTTTACAAGCAAGTCACGGGCCTTATTTATATCCCCTTCCTGCTGGGCCACTTGATACTAATCCGGAACTGGAACCAGGGAGTGACGTGGATTTTTTTTCTCATGGCGGTGATATTCGCTGGCGACACGGCTGCCTATTATGTTGGAAGGGCCTTTGGCCGGCACAAGCTATCACCGACCATAAGCCCAGGCAAGACCGTGGAGGGAGCGGTAGGCGGATTGGCGGCTAATTTCTTGGTTGGTGCCTTATTCAAGAGATATTGCTTCCCTGAGTTCGGTTGGGGCTACTGGATTGCTTTGATAATAGTGATCGGTGCCCTGGGACAGATAGGGGATTTGGTTGAGTCGATGCTTAAACGTTCAGTCGGGCAGAAGGACTCTGGAAGGATTGTCCCGGGACATGGAGGGCTCCTGGACCGGATAGATGCTTTGCTTTTTGCAGCACCGGCGCTCCATTATTTCAAGATCTATCTTTTGTGAGATTGATAATTGTTGATTGACGATTGAGTAAAACAAGCCAGTAACCGTTCACAGGCTCCATAAGTCTGCTGTATGATTGTCCAATACCAGGCAGTCATTGCGAGCGAAGCGAAGCAATCTACTGCTTCATCCAGGAAGATTGCTTCGTCGCTTCGCTCCTCGCAATGACGACAGGCGTACCCCGTGAACGGTTACACAAATCATCAATCAACAATGGTCAATCAAATGAAACGTCTTTCGATACTTGGGTCTACTGGATCAGTCGGCAGGAATGTCCTGCGCGTGGCGGATCAATTTCGTGAACGATTCTCGGTTACGGCATTGACAGCAGGCCGAAACATAGAGCTTTTGGCCGAACAGGTCATGCATTTTACCCCCGAGGTAGTAGTGGTACTGGATGAGGATCTGGCACGGCAGCTCAAGAAGATGGTCACAGCCGAAAGACATTTAGAGATCTTACACGGTTTGGATGGGTATAGAGCTGCTGCGGCACTGAATTCGGCTGATCTTGTGGTTTCGGCCATGGTGGGCTCAGCCGGCCTCCTCCCTACCATAGCTGCGATTGAGGCCGGTAAGACTGTCGCGCTTGCCAATAAGGAGAGCCTCGTGATGGCTGGGGAGCTTGTGATGGATACTGCTCGAAAAAAGGGTGTTTCAATTATCCCTGTAGACAGTGAGCACAGTGCCATTTTTCAGTGTCTTGCCGGACACCGCAGACAAGACCTCAAGCAAATAATTCTTACAGCCTCTGGGGGACCCCTTCTGGACAAATCTGCAGAAGAGCTTGACGGAATCACCCCGGAGATGGCCCTTTGTCATCCTACATGGAAGATGGGGCCAAAGATTACGATAGACTCCGCAACACTAATGAACAAAGGGCTTGAGGTTATTGAAGCAAAATGGCTCTTTGATGTCCCCCTTGAGCTTATTCGAGTTATGATCCATCCTGAAAGTGTAATCCATTCAATGGTCGTCTATCAGGATGGTTCTGTGATAGCCCAGCTCAGCTCACCCGACATGAGGGTGCCGATCGCTTATGCTCTCTCATATCCCGAGCGACTTCCCCTGGAACTACCCCTCCCGGATTTTGTTGATATAGGTTCTCTTACCTTCCGGGAACCGGACCTGGAAAAGTTTCCCTGTCTCGCCTTGGCCCTTGAGGCCTGCAGGATTGGAATGACTATGCCTGCAGTGTTAAGTGCTGCGAATGAAGCGGCAGTAGATGCCTTCCTGAGTCACCGTATCGGGTTGAGGCGTATTGGGGAAGTGGTTGAATATGTGATGGCAAAACACAAACCGATTCCCAATCCCGATCTTTCAGATATCCTGTCGGCAGCAGACTGGGCGCGCCTCACGGCTGGGGAAGGTACCCGCCTGCCATCGCCACCCACAGTATACAGCTTATGTGCCAGCGAGCCTGGCAATGGCGGGCAGGTATGAGTGCCAACATTATTTCGTTTGTCGTTGTACTAGGTGTACTGATCTTCGTGCACGAGCTTGGCCATTTCCTTTTGGCAAAGCTGATGGGTGTTGGAGTGGAAAAGTTCTCTCTCGGATTTGGTCCCAGGATAGTGAGCAGGAAGATCGGGATGACCGAGTACATGATCTCCGCGATTCCTCTTGGTGGATACGTGAAAATGGTAGGGGAAGCGCCGGATGAAGAGATAGATAGTTCCCTTCTCCCCTTGTCTTTTTCACACAAGAGCCTATACAAGCGAAGCTTGATCGTCCTGGCGGGTCCGGTATTTAATCTCTTGCTATCGGTAGTAATCTTTTTCGTGTTCTTTCAGATCTCGGGGTTGCCGATCGTGAAGCCAGAGGTGGGAGAAGTTCAACAGGGAATGCCTGCTCATGAGAGGGGCATTCTACCTGGTGACCGAATTATATCTATCGACGGCGAGCCGGTGACTCGATGGGACGAGTTGGCAAGCTTGATTAAACAAAGCCATGGTCGTCCCCTGGGTGTTGAAATATTGCGAGACAAGAATGCGCTCTTTGTGGAGGTAATCCCTAAACTGGTTTCTTCCCAGAACCTATTTGGAGAGCAGGTTGAGAAATATGTCATAGGGATAACAGCTTCCGGGGCTTTCACCATACGGCGACTCAACCCGTTTGAGTCCGCGGCCGAAGGGGTATTGCAGACCTGGCAAATTGCCAGGGTCACAGTGTTGGCTATTGGAAAGATCTTTACCGGCACCCTTTCGGCCAAGACCCTGGGAGGTCCGATCATGATTGCCCAGTTGGCAGGGCAACAGGCCAAGGCTGGTATCATCAATCTAATCTTCTTTATAGCCCTGTTGAGTGTCAACCTGGGAATAATCAACCTGCTGCCGATCCCGGTCCTGGACGGAGGCCACCTTCTTTTTTTTCTAATAGAAGCAGTAAGCCGCAGACCCGTCAACATCAAGATGCGGGAAGTAGCTCAGCAGGTTGGCATCTTCGTGCTGATTCTGATTATGGTTTATGTATTTTACAATGATATTGC
>JAUWXJ010000049.1 GCA_030616425.1 Desulfobacterales bacterium
CAATACAGGTCGATAGATAAACCCCGCGACCAAATAAACGGAGCCTGCCACAATTCCGCTCAATGCCCCTTGCTTGGTGGCCCTTTTCCAGAGAATGCCCCCCACCAGGGAGGGGGCCCACTGGGCAAACCCGGGAATAGCAATCCCCAATAGGTATTGGGCCAGCTCGACAGGGTACCAGAAAGCGATCCCCATACTGAGCAGCAAAATAGCAATGACGGAGAGCTTGGTCGTCCGGATCAGAAATTCATCACTACTCCGGGGGAGAAACACACCGTGGATAATGTCCCTGGCCACGATGATGCTCGACGTCATGAGCTGGACCGCGGCCGTGGAAATGGCTGCTGCAATGACTCCCATAAATACAAAGGTCGAAAACCAGGATGGGAGATAAGCGTTTATGATCGTTTGAACAATATTGTCTGCCTCCTTGCCTGAAACAGGAGGGACCAGGGTGCCGGGCATGTGACTAATGGCAGGTGCTACCAGAGAGCCCCAGATAAACGGAATTGTATAAAAGAGGATCCCGGCCACGATAAGGGCGAGCGCGGGCATCCACTTGAATATGGTTTTGTCCTGGGCAGTCATGGTGCTGATGACGATGTGAGGCCAGCAAAAAGCGAGTGCGCCGACCAGAAACACAATGGAGGTTACGGCCGGCCTGAACAGCCCCTCAGGGCCGGGCGTGGTCAGAAGTGCGGGTTGCTTGCTCTTGAGAATGACTGCAGCATCCGAAAGACCTCCTGGAAATACCTTGGCTATGACAAACACGAGAGATCCCAGGAAGGCAAGCGTGTAGATAGTGCCAAGCAGCACATTCACCCAGGCTGTAATACGCATGCCGCCCAGCATGACGATGATAATCAGAAGCAACGAGATGTAGAGGATGCCCACAATGCGCGGAAATCCCAGCATGGCCTTAAGCCCCAGGCCCACCCCTAGAGACTGATCCGCAATGTAGGGAATAATCGAGCCGAGAAGCACAAAGGCGACGATGAGCCGCAACCCGGGCGATTCATACCTTGCAGCGAGGGCCTCGATGGGCGACAGGAACCGATTCAGTCTACACACGGCCCAAAGCCGTGGACCAATGAACATGTAAAGAATGACAAAGCCTGCGACACAGCCCCATATGAAATAAACAAACCCAGGCCCGTGCCGGTACAGGATGCTCGGATAAGCGTAAAAGGTCCACACGCTTGAGATGGCAAAGAGGGCAAAGAAAAACATCACTGCAATGCCGATCCCGCGCCCTGCAAGCATATAGTCCTCGGCAGTCTTGGCGGAAATCTTGTAGCCGTAAACAGCCATAAGCAAGACCACCACACCAAAGGCGGCCAAGAAAACAAGAATCATAATTTCTCCGGCATGGCCCGCCCACCTCGCCTGAGCGAGAGCGATGGCGGACAGGCCGCGGGATTAACGAAAGGGCCAGTATTTGAAATAATAGACAAGATAGGCACAGAGCCAGACCAGGATAAAGACAACGCCTGCAGCAAACGGGAGGGTGATCCATCCCATAATAATCACTGGCTTAGAGAACAAGGAGGTGACGAAAAACAGCCCCACAACAGACAGGAGAAGCACCAGTAGAAAAATTCGTCCTGGCCAGTGTCCAAAGACCTCTCTCATAGCACCCCTCTCAGTTTACCCTTTTAGGGTTTGCTTGGATTGATGTGTACATGCGAAAGGACTATATATTAAACTTGAAAATGTATCAACCCGCCGGTATGTTGCATATTGGGCCATGATCACCGTTTCCAATTGAAGATTTACGATCGACAATCGAGTTTGGCTTTACAATCAGCGGTTGCTGGTTGCTGGATGCTCGTTAAAACGAGTAACTGACCGACAATCTTCAATCAACAATCGACAATCGATTAAGGAGGCCGAAATGATTGCCGAACTGGTACGCAAGACTCGAAGCTATCGCAGGTTTCACCAGGAGGTATCAATAGACCATAAAACCCTGGAAGGACTAGTAGACCTGACCCGCTACTGTGCCTCGGCTGCTAACCTGCAGCCGCTCAAGTACATTCTTTCTTCTGACCCTGAAAAAAACGCCGTCATTTTCAAGCACCTTGCGTGGGCCGGCTATCTAAAAGACTGGGCAGGACCAGAAGAAGGTGAAAGGCCCTCTGCCTATATCATCGTGCTCGGCGATACCACCATCACCAAGTCGTTTGGCTGCGATTATGGTATTACCAGCCAGACTATCCTGCTTGGTGCTACTGAAAAGGGTCTTGGAGGGTGCATGGTAGGGTCGGTCAGACGGAAGGAGCTTTGTCAAGCATTCTCCATCCCAGGGCACCTGGAGATCCTGCTTGTGATTGCACTTGGCAAACCAAGAGAGACCGTGGCCATTGAGACCGTAGGACCTGATGGAGACATCAAGTACTGGCGCGATAGCGATGGTGTGCACCACGTACCCAAGCGATCCTTTGAAGAGGTCATTGTAGATTGATCATATGCAAATCATGATGGGCAGATCATTACTGAACCGCAATAATGAGCGCATTCCCCGTCCCGATTCCATCGGGACTGCAAGGTCGTTCATAGAGGGTAAATGACCCCTAGTCTGAGATATGCCTTGTTCTGATTTTGTCCTTCCCAGTACTCAATCCCCCGTCAGTTTCTTCAGGTATGAGATTTGCTCCCAGGAAAAGGGCTCCTTCTGACAGGGAAAGATCGAATTATTATGAAAGATTGGATCAGACTCGAGGTCATAGCGCGAGGTACTGACCGCGGCAGACCAGAGCGCGGTGTGGGGAATAGGGGAGTATTGGGCCAGGATGGGCCTCGCGCCGCAGGCCTTTACCATCTTGATGGAGGCCTCAAGCTCGGCAAGGTCCTGTCCCGGCAGACCGCAAAGGAGATAGACACCTATGGCATCGTCTTTGAAGCCGGCCTCCTTCAGGTAATCGACTGCTTGCTCAAATTCACCCGGCCCCACTTTATTGTCCATGGCCTTACGATCGTCAAAGAAGGCTGTTTCAAGCCCGAGCCGGATGGTCTTGAACCCTGAGCGAAACATGAGTCGTGCCACCTCCCCTGACAGGGGCCTTATGTGGAGTGCATTGGGCGTGTGGAAGCGCACATCAAGCCCCTGGGTCAGGACCCCTTCAAGGATTGGAGTGAGGTGATGGTCCGCATCGATTAGGAGGGCATCGTCATAGAAGGCAAAGTCGAATACCGCGTATTTTTCATGCCAGTAGGCGATTTCCTCCACCACGTGCTGGGGTGACCTGCGCCTCAGACCGGGGTTCAAGAACCCGGACGCACAATACGCGCAACGGAAAGGACAGCCCCGGCCGGTAAGGATAGGAACGTAAGGGATAGAGGATTGCAGATCAAAGGCCGGGTAGGGATAGGTATCAAGGTCATCAGGAGAAAACCGGCAGGTGCAGGTATATTCAGTAAGATCTCCAAGAGGCTCAAGAAGGCCGGCCTCGCACTGACCCGAAAGTACCATGTCTGCGCCTGCAAACTGCACGGCATGATCATAGCAAAGGGACGCATAGATTCCTCCCAAGATAACGGGCACTTCAGGCAACATCTCCCGAACCACTTCAATGACGGCAACTACCCCGGGATACCAGTAGGTCATCAGGGAGGTTACGAGCACCGCCTTCAGCCGCGGGCTATTGTTGATCGCCTTGCGCACCAGGCTTTTCGGTATGCCGTATCTGCTATAATTCCTGGGGACATCATACAGCTCTTTGGGTTTTGGAATCCGCGTTTTCAGGTAGTGTCCCTTGCCGAAGCGACCGGCTTTCCCGGGGTGTGACACATCCGGATGAGACCGGTCCAAACAATCGATATAGCTTACTTGATACCCGTGCAATCTCAAGATACTGGCGATGGCAAGGAGCCCGATCGGCTTGGCCCAGAAATCATAGGCTGCAAAATCGTGTATCCAGGGATTGATTACAAGGACGTGAGGGGAGTCTTTTTCCATAGAAAAAAGCAAGAACGTGTGCAGGGGCCTATGGGAAGTACTTCATGGAGGTCTTTTTCAACTCCTCGCGGCTGAAAAGGAGGGTATAGTTCTTGATTGATGTCATGGTAGATATCGCCTCGGCCAACTTGTAGCAGGTCTTTTCTGTCTTTCCGTGGATCATGGTGTACAGATTGTAGGGCCATTGTTTAAGGGGTTTTCGGCTGTAGCAGTGAGACACCCCTTCAAAGGAGGCCATCATTTTTCCGACCTCATCTATCCGATCTTCGTCGACCTGCCAGGCCACCATGGCATTGGCCTCATATCCAGAGATCTGATGGCGGATTGTGGCACCCAAGCGACGAATTATACCTTCCTCGTGAAATCTCTGCAGGGTTCTCAGCACGACCTCTTCTTCGACATTGATCTGTTTGGCAAGCTCCAAGAATGGGCGCTTTGTAACAGGAATGTCTGCCTGAATCGATGCAATGATCTTTTTTTCAAGACCGGTGAAATTGGAGCGAAGTTTAGTCGATTCGGGCGATTTTTTCTTGTCTGTCATAATAGTTCCTTGGGGACTGGGTCGTTATTCGATATCATATAAGAGCGGATTGCACAATAATCTGTAGTATCGGGGTGGAATCGTGATCTCTTATCTGATATTTGGTTAAGGGTTCACATTCTCGATTACTGGAGGAGATATGGCCATGAAGATGATTGGTGTAATTGGGGCGGGTAGTTGCGACAACGAGATTTACGAGGTGGCACGAAAGGTCGGCGTCGGCATAGCCAAAACGGGTGCTACCCTGGTATGTGGCGGGCTGGGTGGAGTCATGGAAGGTGCTTGCCGCGGTGCTCATGAGGCAGGAGGTCAGACCGTCGGTATCCTTCCCGGCCATGACAGGGCGGATGCCAACCCCTATGTTTCTATCCCTATTGTGACCGATCTAGGGCATGCCCGAAATATACTGGTCGTGCGAACCTCAGATCTGCTTATAGCGATCTCAGGGGGATACGGGACCCTGTCAGAGATAAGTATCGCCCTTAAACTGAGAAGATCCGTCATAGGTCTGGGTACATGGCCGAACATGGAAGGGGTCCAGTACGTCACTACGCCCGAGGAGGCCCTGAATGCTGTCCTGGCCTCGGGTTAGGCGGCAATCTTCCGGGCCAGATCGGTGACGGATTTGGCGATGGTTTCAAGATTTAGGGTAAGGAGCGCCTTGTCCTGGACGACCAATCGGCCGTCAATGATCACATCACTGACATCACTCCCGCTTGCAGCATAGACCATATGAGAGACATGGTCGTAAAGGGGGGTCAGGTGGGGTTTGTGGGTATCGATAATGATTAAATCCGCCTTCTTGCCTACTTCAAGCGACCCGATCTGTTCCCCGAGGCCAATCGCCTCTGCGCCGGTTCTTGTCGCCAGGGTCAACACCTGCCTGGCATCGGTGACCGTGGGATCAAGTCTCTTCACCTTGTGAAGCTTGGCCGAGGTGTCCATCTCCTGAAACATGTCAAGATTGTTATTGCTCGCGGAGCTGTCTGTGCCAAGCCCTACTGTAATGCCATTTCTGAGAAACTCGGGGATCGGGGCCACGCCCGAGGCGAGCTTCATCTCACTTTCTGTTGCGACCGACACCCCCACGCGGCGCCTGGCCATGCACGCTATGTCTGATTCATTCACCCAGATTGCATGAACCAGAAGGGTCTTCTCATTCAATACGCCAATCCGGTCAAGGTATTGAATAGGGCTCACCCCATGCCTTTGTTCAATCTCCTGCAACTCTTTTTGCGTCTCTGCTACATGGATTTGAAAAAGGGAACCAGCCCTGTCAGCTACCTTGCGGGCCTCTTTGAGTGTTTCCTGAGAGCAGGTGTAAGGGGAATGACAAAATAGCCCGGGCGTTATCAGGGGGCTCTTGCCGCTCCATCCCTCGATGAATCGCGCAGCCTCTGCCACATTTTTTTTGGGGTCAGGCACCCCGGGGGCTGGAAAGTCTATTATCCCCTGTGCAAGGATGGCCCGCATGCCGGCCTCCTGCACGGCTTCAGCCACTGCATCCTCAAAAAAATAACCGTCACAGAATGTGGTGGTGCCGGACAATAGCATCTCCGCGCATGAAAGGAGTGTGCCATTGTACACGCTTTCAGGATTCAACCACCGCGCTTCAGCCTTGAATATGTAGTCGTTCAGCCAACTTGTGAGAGGCAGGTCATCGGCCAGGCCTCGAAACAGAGACATGGCTGCATGGGTGTGGGTGTTGACCAACCCGGGCATGATGATCCCGTCTCGGGCATCTATGACACGGCGGGCCGAAGGGAGCGGGTCATTGTCCGTGCCTTTCTCAACACGCTTCAGGGTGCCATCGGCTATGCAGACCAGGCCCCTATCCAGAATATCAAAGCCCGCATTGATCGTTAATACCGTGCCGTTATGAACCACAAGATCATATACTATATCTTTTTGCATTCTATCCCATGAAGACTTTTTTCAAAGTCATCACGCCTTTATACCTTGCGCAATCTGATTTACGGCTGCAATCACTTCATCCACGTCGAGTGTAGTCAAAACGCGGTCTTGCATCAATACTTGGCCGTTCACAATGCTTGTGACCACATCACTCCCCGTTGCTGCATAGACGAGGTGGGAGTAAATATTGTACATTGGAATCAGATGTGGACGTCTGATGTCGATAACAATAATATCTGCCTTCTTACCTGCCTCCAGTGAACCAGTGCTGTCACCCAGTCCCAACACCCGGGCCCCGTCAATGGTTGCCATCCTTGTCACTGTCTGCGCATCCATGACCGTGGGGTCCAGGGTGTGCACCTTGTGAAGCTTGGCCACGGTGTCGATTTCCTGAAACATGTCGAGGTTGTTATTGCTGGCACAACCGTCAGTGCCGATTCCCACTGTGATGCCGTGCTTGAGGAGTTCAGGGATCGGAGCAATACCTGAAGCAAGCTTCATATTGCTCTCTGGGTTATGAGCTACTTTTACGTCAAAGTCTTTCAGAAGCGTCATATCTTCCGGGGTCAGGGCTACACAGTGATCGGCGATCAAGTTTGAACTCAGGAATCCTATCTCTGCCAAATGGCCTACAGGTGTCCGGCCATATCTTTCCCTGATATCATCCACCTCTCGCTCTGATTCAGCCAGGTGTATGACCATAGGCGCGCCGTTTCGATCGGCAATCGCATGGAGATTTTTGAGTAACTCCGGGGAGCACACATATGCAGAATGGGGTTCCACTGCGATGGTAATCAGGGGATCATCCCGCCACTTTTCGATCAGGTCCTCTGTGTACTTCAAGCCCTCTTCCACCGGGCCGTAGTTTGGGGATGGGAAATCATAGATCACCTCGCCTACCACTGCCCGCATCCCAGCCTCCTTGGCAGCCTGGGCCACAGCATCTTCAAAGAGATACATGTCGCAGAAAGTGGTCGTTCCTGAAAGTATCATCTCAGAACAGGCAAGGCGGGTCCCATCATAGACAATATCAAAGGTGAGCTTGGCCTCGGCAGGAAAGATGTAATCATTCAGCCATGTCATGAGAGGGAGATCGTCGGCCAGCCCGCGAAAACAGGTCATGGCTGCGTGGGTGTGGGTATTCACCAGACCCGGCATGATGATCCCGCCCCGGGCATCAATCGTCTTTGTGGCCTGGTACGAGGCGGTCAGGGCATCCTCTTTTTCCACCTTGACAATGCGATCTCCAGACACAGCCACGGCCCCTGTTTCAATCAGGGTGCCCTGGGGGTCCATGGTCAGGACCGATCCGTTTCTGATTAATAGATCAATCGATTCCATGGTCACTGGTTGCTCCCTATTCTGAAATCTATCTATGCCGGCAACTTTTCTATCACCGTTCTTATGATGACCCGCAGGCGGGGCGCTGTTTTCTCGGCAGCAGCGATGATCTCCTCCACGCGAGCCGGCTTCAAATCATCCGGAAGATTCATGTTGGTAATGACCGAAAACCCGAGGACCGCCATTCCGCCGTGGACCGCTGCAATAACTTCGGAGATCGTAGAGAGTCCCACGGCATCGGCCCCAATGGTTTTCAGAAAGCGAATTTCAGCACCGGTCTCAAGGGATGGGCCTGCGAGCCCAATATAAACGCCTTTCTGAAGCCGGATGTTGTTTTCAAGGGCAGCCTCTTCTGCAAGGGTCATCAAGGTGCGGTCATACACCTGAGTCATGTCAGGGAACCGCGGTCCCCACTCATCCACATTCGGCCCTATAAGGGGGTTGTTGCCTGTAAGATTGATATGGTCGGTGATTAGCATGATGTCACTCACGTCGAACTCGGGATTAATCCCACCCGCTGCATTGGACAGTATAAGGGTCTTGACCCCTAGCAACTGCATGACTCTCACGGGGAGGGTGATTTCTCGCATGCTGTAGCCTTCGTAATAGTGGAACCGTCCCTGCATCGCCATGAGCGTTTTGCCTGCCATATTGCCAAACAACAGCCGCCCGCGGTGGGTAGGGACCGTGGAGACCGGGAAGTGGGGTATCTCTTCGTAGTCAATCGTGATGAGATCGTCCATGCCATCTGCGCTCTCACCAAGGCCTGTGCCGATCAGCAAGCCTATGTGCGGGCTGTGGGGGATCTTGGCTCGAACAAATTCGGTGGCCTCAACAACTTTATTTTCGTAAGATTCCATGATAGACTCCCTTTCCAGATAGAAAATCAGAGCGTACCTTAGAACGGATAATGAAGATCAGTCAAACGGAAATTAATTCGTCGACAGGACGAATAAAGAGTGGGAGTTGTTTCAAAACCCTTTTTTTCGTTTGTTTGACCATTTTGGAAAGTTCTAAGCTCGTTCCGCTAAAATTGGAGCACGTAGTGAAGCCATGCGCTAGCTCTCCCGCTATCGCGGGATCGAACAGTTCCAATTTTTACTCTTCGCTTCACTAAGAACTTTTGGCCAAAATGGTCAAAATGGACTCGCTAAAGGGTTTTGAAACCGACTGTAAGCCTATGATTAGGGCGGCATCATTCAGACGAGCTCTTGAGGATGAACGAAGATGGGTGCAGTGCTGACCAAAACCGGCGTTGTGAAAGCAGTTCAGGGGCGCACGGCCCTGGTGCTGACCCGGATGGAACCCGAGTGCGAAGGTTGCACGGCCAAGGATGCCTGTTTTGGCTTGGGGGGTGGTGGCGCAAATACGGAGGTCAGGGCCCGCAACACTGCAAAGGCTGAGGTTGGTGATGTTGTGACCATAAGCATGAGGAGTTCTTCGCTGCTAAAGGTATCGTTTTTGATTTATATGGTACCTATACTTGCCCTCATAGGAGGCATAGTCTTGGGGTACTTGGTATCTCAGCTGATTTCGGTTGACGAGAATGTACCTGTAGGCGTCTTTGGCGGACTTGCCCTAGCGGGTGCATTCTTATGGGTGAAGAAAAAAGGGAATAGGCTATCTAACAGACAGGAGTTTATTCCTGAAATCATATCAAGGAAGTCGCCCCAAAAAGCAATATCACCTTCAGATCTTGCCTGCCCTGTGAAGTAATTGAAGATCCCTGCAGTCCCGAACACCCGCTTTGAGGGTGGTCGTTTATTCCCCGGCTGCGGCTTGGTCGAGGAAAAGGAGCTTTTTGACCGGGTGCTTAAGGACCCTTACAATCGGCAGGGCTTCATCCCCTTTGAGCATCTGCTGGACCATATCCCTCTTTCCCTTCCCAGTCACTACAATAACTACCTGCTGCGCAGAACAGATAACACCCATCCCAAGGGTAATCCGCTCTTTCGGGGGGATAGGGCCCTCGGTTTGAAGCACCCACGATTTATCGTCATCAAGGTATGGGCCACCTGGAAATAGGCTTGCCATATGTCCGTCGGTCCCCACGCCGAGAAAGATCAGATCAAATTGCGGCGTTGGTGTTGCGAAAACCGATCGCAAGAAATTCTCATAACCTTTGGCCGCATCATCGCTCATGCTTTCCACAAAGCAGCGCTTTGATGCAGGCCAATCGAGTGGATCTATCAGGAGCTGCTTGACCATGCCCCAGTTGCTCTCAGGGCTATCAAAGGGGACTATGCGTTCATCTACCGGAAAAAGCCTGACGCGCACAGGGCCTAGCACTACTTGCCAGACCTTTAAGATGCTCCTGTAGGTATTGCCACCAGAGACCGCTACCGTGGCGTCAGGGGAAAGGGCCTCGATCATCTCGGCTGTTTTGCGGCCGATTTCCTCCAGGGTTTTTACTCTGACGATTTTAAGGTTTGGAAAGTCCAGCAATTGACGGGGGATACTTTCTTAAGGAGAATCCTTGCAACAGCCTTTACAACACCAGCTTCTGGAAAACCAGTGCTGCTGATAAAAGCAATCCCAGAACAAGGTGTGTCTGGATAGTCAGGGCCTGGGCCGGGATAAGCTCATCGTAAGCCTGGTAATGGAGGCTCAGGATCTTGATCGCCTTCAAGGCCATAGGGATGGTCAAAGCAACCACAATACAAGGCCAAAAGCCTTTCTGGGTCAAGATCCAGTAAAGGACCACCGGGTAAGGGCCTAGCATGAGGATGGTATAGATAAAGCGGGAGCGATCACGCCCCAGGCGTACAACCCAGTTTCGTTTCCTGGCGGCTTGGTCAGCATCAACGTCAGGGAACTGGTTAATCCATATAACAGCCGTGATCAGAAAACCCATGGGTATGCCAAGCACGAACCCCTCTAAGGTGAGAAGGCCAGTCATTACGTAATAGGTTCCCCATGTGATCAGGGGGCCAAAGGCCAAGAAGATGGTGATCTCCCCCAATCCTCGGGACATGAGACTGAAAGGGGATGCTGAATAGAGGTATCCTGCGAGGAATCCCATCAAACCTATAACCACGACAAAGGGTCGCCCTGTCAAAGCCAGCCAGACTCCAGCGGCGGTTCCGACCACAAAGAAGCCCATGGCCATCCCCCACACGGTTCTGGCATCCATTAGTTTGTCCTGTATCACACGGCTCCCGCCACTAAAGGGAGTGGGATGCAGGTTGATCCGGTCGCTGCCAGGATCATCATAGTAATCATTGATCATATTAGCTCCAAGGTGCAGTCCCCCTACGCCAATCAGTACCAATACAAGCCGTCCGATATAGAGTGACCCGTGCAGGAAACTGAGGGCAGCAGCCAGAATCACGGGAATGAGAGAGCCTGTCAGAAACGGAAGACGCATCGCTTTTACATAGATATTCATGACATACCTCGCTGTCTGTTTCTGGAAGTTCAATCTCTGGTTACCACAACCGTGCTGTCATTGCAAGGTTTTGGGCTGGTATGAAACCATTTTTCCTTGACACCAGCAGCCATTTTCACATAAGGAGTGTATCGGTGCCCTTTGGGCTTAATAGGGAATCCCGTTAAAGTCGGGAGCGGGCCCGTCGCTGTAACCCTGCCCTTTTCTTCTTATCAAGAAAAGGGAACCCTTTTAGCATTCATGTACCACTGTTCTAATCAATCGGGATGGGAAGGTCGCTAAAAGGGCGGGGGAGCCAGAAGACCTGCCATTGAGAAAAGAGTGTACCACAACCTCGGGTGCTGGGTTGTAGGCACAAGACGGTTTGAGGATAAAAAAGGGAAATCCCCAGGCTGAATCATCGGTCTGGGGATTTTTTTGTGTAACAGTTCATGGGGGAAGGGATGACTAAAAAGCGGTTTGTTCGTTTTTCGTGGATTTGTTTCGTGGGTTTTTGTTTTATGGCAAAGGCGTTGATTCTCTTTCCCCTTTCGGCTCAGGCCGAGGAAAGAGAACCAATTCTCATGGATGAAGTCGTGGTTTCGGCCACAAAGACAGCGGAAAAGCGAAAAGACGTTCCTAATGCTATCATTGTCAAAGATGATATCGATATTCAGGCAGCCCCGGCCAAGAGCCTTGGGGAACTCTTGGCCAATGAACCAGGCATCGACTGGCGAACCTATGGCAACTACGGCGGTGCAGCCGAGGAGATTCACATAAGGGGCATGAGCGGCAATGCAACACAAGTTCTAGTTAATGGCGTGAGTGTCAACTCCCCCTCCCTTGGCACTGCTGATTTGGGCAGAATTCCCCTGAACAACATCGAGCGAATAGAAGTGGTTAAGGGCTCTGGATCGCTTCTCTACGGTTCAGGCGCCATGGGGGGGACCATTAACATCATAACCAAACGGCCAAAAAGGGACAAAATAGATCTCAAGGTTAGTGCCGGTTACGGTTCAGAAGATACCTACCTGATTTCCGCTGAGCAGGGGATGTTTGCTTGGGGTGATTTTGGGTACTACTTGACAGCCAACCGCCGTGAAACCAATGGGTTCCGAGATAACAGTAATCTCACCCACAACGATGTCTCCCTCAAATTGGTGCTCGATAAGGGAGATATATTGGATATAAGTCTCTATGGCGATTACATTGATCGTGAATACGGCAGGCCCGGTGTCGAGCCGCCTCCGGGAACACAGGATTATTATATTGG
>JAUWXJ010000150.1 GCA_030616425.1 Desulfobacterales bacterium
GGACGGAGGCCACCTTCTTTTTTTTCTAATAGAAGCAGTAAGCCGCAGACCCGTCAACATCAAGATGCGGGAAGTAGCTCAGCAGGTTGGCATCTTCGTGCTGATTCTGATTATGGTTTATGTATTTTACAATGATATTGCACGGATCTTGTTTGACTAGTCATTGCCATGAATCTTGACTTGATTAGAGCCATTGACAAATGGATGGGCATCCCGGCCTGCTTTTTTGTTTCCCTTGCCTACAGAATCCTTGGCCGCCTCAAGCATTGGCAACCGCACGAACCGCCCCAGGACACCACGTTACGGAAGGTGCTCTTTATAGAGCTTTCGGAGATGGGGAGCACCAGCCTTGCCTATCCGGCGATGAAGTACCTGCTTAGGCAAAATCCAGGGGCAGAAATCTACTTTCTCATATTTGAGCAAAACCGCTTTTCAGCAGAGATACTCGATGTCATTCCTACAGGACACGTCCTGACCATAGATATTCGCTCTCCGATACGTTTTCTTGCCAGCACCCTCAAAGCGGTGGTGGCGATGCGAAGGGCACAGCTCGATACGGTATTTGATCTAGAGCTTTTTTCGCGGTTTTCGTCCTTGTTGAGCGGGCTTAGCGGTGCCCGTGTGCGGGTCGGATACGGAAAGTATCATGAGGAAGGGCTCTATAGGGGAAGCTTCATGACCCACCGGGTCTTTTATAATTCCCACCAACACATGGCCAAGAACTTTCTATCCTTGGTCAAATCGATTGGGCGAGAGGGCGAATATCCGCTTCTAAAAGAGGCAATTTTAGAACAGGATCTGGTCAGGCCATGCTACCGGTCTGGAGAAGCAGACCTGGAGGGCATCAAGGCGCGTCTATCTGCAGTCAATCCTGCGGTAAGTGACGCTGAGTATTTGATCCTACTAAGTCCGAATGCTGGCGACCTGCTGCCGGTGCGGGCCTGGCCCGTAGAATACTATGCGGACCTAACCCAGAGGATAATTAAGCGCTTCCATGCTGTGGTTATCGTGATCGGTCTAAAGGGGGCGAGTCGGGAAGCTGCAAAGATACTTGCGAAAGTGGGTCCTGAACGATGTGTCGATTTCACCGATCAGACCACATTCAAGGATTTACTCGATTTGCTGAATTTAGCTGATGTGCTGGTCACGGCTGACGGGGGACCTGCGCACTTTGCAGCCCTGACCTCGATCAAGAACATTGTCCTATTTGGACCAGAGACCCCTGTACTTTATGCCCCGCTTGGCCAGAACACGACTTGCCTGTTTGCGGGATTAGCGTGCAGCCCGTGTCTTTCAGCGTATAACCACCGAAAGACGAGTTGTACTGATCCAAAGTGTATGAAAGCGATTACGGTTGATGAGGTTCTTGGGGCTATTTCGGCATCCTTGTCTTATTCCCGGGGCTGAGGGCTGAAAAGGGCCAGATCGCTTTCGACCATTTCTTCAACAAGATCTTCAAATGATCGTGTGTATTTCCACCCGAGCTTTGCCCGGGCCTTTGCAGTATTCCCTCTGAGCAGCATCACGTCTGATGGCCTGTAAAGCCTCTGATCTATTTCAAGGTAATCTTCAGGATCCAGGCCTACAAACCCAAAAGCAGTTTCGAGAAACTCTTTTACTGAATGACATTCCCCGGTGGCGATCACGTAATCGTCAGGCTCATCTTGCTGCAGCATCAGCCACATCACCCACACATAGTCTGCAGCATGGCCCCAGTCCCTTTGGGCATCCATGTTTCCGAGCTTGATCTTTTTTCCAGGCCCAGTTTGATCTTTGCTGCTTGTGACGTGATCTTTCGGGTAACAAACTCGAATCCGCGGCGAGGTGATTCATGGTTGAACAAAATGCCGCTTGAGGCGTGCATGCCGTACGCCTCGCGATAGTTTCTGGTCAGATCAAATCCTGCCACTTTTGAAATCCCGTAAGGGGAGCGGGGATGAAATGGAGTATTTTCATCTTGGGGTGTCTCTTTTGCCTTCCCGAACATCTCGCTCGAGGCTGCAAAATAGAAGCGACATTCTGACACCTTCTTCTTGAGGGCCGACAGGACATACTGAGTGCCGCTAATATTGGTATTGATTGTTGAGAATTCGTCTTCAAAGGAATAGCTCACAAAACTCTGGGCTGCAAGATGATAACATTCATCGGGTCTGACTTCGCTATGCCATGGACCTCATACCCTTTTTCGAGCAAAAACTCAGCCAGGTAGGAACCATCCTGGCCTGTTATGCCAGTAATTAACGCTTTTTTCATGTTAACTGCCTCCAAAGAGTCTTCTTATTACACAAAATCTCTCGGCCTTCAACTCCGAACAGGATTTTCTAGGTTCCAAACCTCCATAGCTTGTTTTTTTACTTGTAAAGTTTGGTCGTGTCAAACAGAGTCTTTTTGGCTCGGCTCAGTCTGCCTTGCTAGGCGGGGAAAGCATGTCCCTTGCCCAACTATTCCTTACTTTTCGATGCTTTCCAAGTTGACACTCGAGAGGATATAGTGTTAGAAAAAGACTATATCTTACGGGCTGTGCCCCGGGGTGGCCAGGGTGACAGAGTACTCGAGGTCTCAAGGCCAGTTTTGAAGAATATCTAGTATGATGATATGCCCAAAGTGCGGATTTAGCCAGCCGGAGGACCTATATTGTGCGCTTTGTGGCGTTGACATTGAAAAATATCAAGAATATCTGCAACGGAGAAAGAAGAGGAGGTATATAGGATACCTGCTCATTTCCTTGATAGGGATTGCAGGACTATCCATCGCCACGTATATCAAGTCTGTTCGTCATCTCCACCCCCCTGAGCCTGTCAGTGAATATGATTCCAAAGAGGTTACCCCCCCTGGAGTCAAGTCCTACCAGGTTTCATCCATAGACAAACCAAAATTCCGAAGAAAAACAGGTCGCCGGCCCAGGGCTGACAAGGGCCTCAGCGGGGATGAATCGACTCGCAAATCCCTCCCAGATCAGGAAAAAACCGAGTCCGGTGATGAGAAACAAGACAAGACAAAGAAGGCCAAAGAATGGTTTGAAAAAGGGAGAGCGCTCGACGATGAGTCTGAGGCTGAAGCACAATGTTATCAAAAGGCCATAGAACTAGACCCTGAATTTGTGCCTGCCTATTATTTTCTTGGTGCAATCTATTACCGCCAGGCTAATTACGAGATAGCCGATCAGCAATTTGCCAAATTTCTCAAATATGCTTCTGAGGCCGACCGACAAGCCTATGATATGTATGTATACTATTCCCCGTCAGATGTAGAAAGACTTTCTGAGGAGAAAGTAAAGAGCGAAGCCCCTGTAAAAGAGACAAAAGAAGAAAAAGCCGAAGAAGCCGAAAAGGAAACAGCAAAGCTAACCAGTGAGGAAACAGGCCAAGAAACAACCGAGGAAACGAAGACCGTTGTGAGGTTCCTTCCGGTGGATGGACATATTATAGTGTCCGCTGTCTTGAACGGCTTCGTCGAGGCGAAAGTCCTGGTTGACACTGGGGCTGGAACCACCGTTCTTTCAACAGAACTGGCAGAGAAGCTTGGGTTGGAAGGAGAACCGGGGAGTTCCGTCACACTGAAAACAGTGGCTACGGATGTCGAAGCGCAATTAGCGACGCTCGATTCGATTCAGGTCGGAAGTTTGATCCAAAACAACCTGCGTGTGGCAATAACAGATTTACCATCTCTAGAAAAAACAGAATTTGATGCCATTCTGGGTATGGATTTCATGAATAAATACAAAATAAGCATTGATAATGAAAATAACAAAATAGTGTTTAGTACGACCAAAAAGGTTGGTGAGTGATCGGATGGACCGCTGCGCCAATACGATGAGGACGAAGCCCGGATCTTCCCAGCTTAGTGGTGCCAGCCAAAGGCTTTTAGGGGCCGATTATTTACTGCGTCATCTAGTGCTGGCAAAGCCTACTATTGAACCGCAAAAGCGAGCGCATTCCCTGTCCGCCCAGGTCCGCCGAGGCGGACAGGGATCTTCAATTTCTGGTGCCGAGGCCCAGAATCGAACTGGGGACACGCGGATTTTCAGTCCGCTGCTCTACCGACTGAGCTACCTCGGCACCGGGTGTCACAGCTATTAGAACCCCTGGCACTTGTCAAGATTTTTTTGGGTGGTCTCCCACGTCCCCGAAGGTGTGCTGGAGAATGGCACATGCTGCAACAGCCGCTGTGTCAGCCTTCAGAATTGTTGGTCCAAGGGAAACACAGACAAAACCGTGCTCGAGTGCCAGCTTGACCTCATCGGGCGCGAAGCCGCCTTCCGGGCCTACGACGGCCAATACTTTGCGCACACCTCTTGTATCCTCCATGGAAGGCCGGGATTTGAGCCCGGATTCGTCGTGATGGAAGATGATGCTCATATCGTAGGTTTGAGAGACACTAACAAGCTTTTCAAAAGAAGTTAGAGGCCCAAGACGAGGTATTTGAGATCGCCCGCACTGTTTTAAGGACTCCTGGGTGATAGCTTTCCAGCGTTGCTCCCTTTCGACCCTTTGTTTTAGTTGAGGTTTTGGCACGCTGCGTTCGCTCTGGACAGGGATCAGGGCATATATGCCGAGTTCCGTTACCTGACGCACAATACGATCCATTTTTCGAGCTTTGAGCAGGGCCTGTCCAATGGTGATTTGTACAGTAGATTCTGGGATCGAAGGGAATTGCTCCAAGACAGAAAAGGTTATAGCTTTTGGCGTGCTTGCTGTAATTTGGGCGCGATATTCTAAGCCCTTGCCATCGAATAGAACAATCTCGTCACCGGGCTTTAGGCGTAGGACTGTTCGAACATGCCTTACATCTGGCCCCGTCAGAGTGGGTCTGCCAGACAGTATCTTTCCCCTGTCAAGGAAAAAACGCCTCATATCCTTTTGCCCTTTGGAAATGGCGATGGGCAAGGGGCGATAGGGATAAAGGGTGTTCCTGTTTCCTTTTGCCTATTACCGATCTTGCTCACAGAAAAAAACTCGCATTCATGAATTCAAATAATATATAAGCGTTTGCAGGTTTTTGTAGACACTACTTAAATAAAAGATTTGGTTTTGTAAATTCCTTTTTTTTGGTATAGGGTGCGCTCATGACGATTAGAGAGCGGCTGGAACAAGAGGAAAAGGAAACGCTTTCTCCTCATGCCACACTGAGCGCCGAGACCAGGGGCCGGATTGTCCCAGAGGAACCTTGCGACATCAGGACCGCTTTTCAACGGGACCGGGACCGGATTATACACTCAAAGTCCTTCAGGCGCCTCAAGCACAAGACACAGGTTTTTCTTTCCCCTACGGGTGACCATTACCGAACCCGTCTCACGCATACCCTAGAGGTTGCACAAATTGCTCGAACCATAACCAGGGCCCTCCAACTCAACGAGATGCTTGCTGAGGCCATTGCCTTGGGGCATGACCTTGGTCATACGCCCTTTGGCCATGCAGGCGAGGCCGTCTTGAACGAAATCTTCCCAGACGGCTTTTCTCACCATGAGCAGAGCCTGCGGGTGGTCGATGTCCTCGAGAAGGATGGGCGGGGCCTAAATCTCACGGCCGAGGTGAGAGACGGTATCTTGAAGCATTCCAAGGGCAAGGAGGAGATCCTTCCTGATGACACGACATCATTGCCCTATACGCTTGAGGCGAGGGTAGTAAGGGTTTGTGACATCATCGCCTATGTGAACCATGATCTGGATGATGCGATTCGTGGTGGTGTTATAGTTGAGGAGGATATCCCCCCGATTTGCCTTGAGGTTCTTGGGGATTCCCATGCCAGGCGCATTGATACCATGGTAAAAGGCCTAATC
>JAUWXJ010000012.1 GCA_030616425.1 Desulfobacterales bacterium
GAGAGTTTTTCAAAGAGGGTGTTTCTTAGTCTTTTCTCTCGCATCATGCCAGAGCTGCTTCTCAACAAAGGGAGGCTGAGTCGAACAGGAGATCTCTCACTCGATGTTGAGGAGATTTGTATTGGAAGGGCCTTTGACCGGCCAATTCTCAGTGAGACGAAGGCTTCAGTGAAAGGCTTTCCATAGAACGATTAAGCGGCGCCTCGGAGATGGGCTTACCCCTTCTATCCACCTTGATATTGTATTTGTTGAGCTTGTATCTGAGGGTTCGAGGGCTTATGTGCAGTATTTTTGCTGCTATTTCCCTGTCGCCCCCAACACGATACAACACATCCAAAATCGCTCCAGTTTCCGCTGCCCCTCTAACCTTTTCTAGATCCATCATGCGGGGAGGCTCTCTAAAATGCCACAAGAAGTCAGAGGGAAGCTGTTCCGTACCTATTACATCCTTATGGTTGACAATAAGCACTCTTTCCAGGAGGTTTCTCAATTCCCTTACATTCCCGGGCCAATCATAACGGCAGAAGATATCGATGACCTCTGGTGTCACCTATGCTTATATACTTATATTTGTACATTATCAAATGACTTTATGCTTGCGTGTGATTTTGGCAAAGCATATAAGACGGCATGCCCAGAAGAGAAGGATTCACAACGACCGTCGACGGTAAGCTATTTGAACAACACAAGATCCTTGCTATCTACGAGAAGTGTACTACCAACAAACTTGTTGAAGAAGCCATCCGAGACCTACTCGAGAAGTACAAGAAAAGTCCAAGAAACAGCACTGACTCGCAGGTGACGTTATGAATTGCCTAGTTTCTCGTAAAGGGGGCCGCTCTCGCGTGATTCTTGGGGGTCTTCAATGTTCATAGCAACCTCCTTTTAGCTTCTCTATGGGTTTGTAAATCGGGAAACCCTATGCTATCAGGAGGTTGTTTTTTTCAAGGCGATAATACTTTTTCTTTATGCTACTCTTGGGAGTGTAATTACTAGTTCTATTACTATATAACGGTCCTATAGTGTCATAGGTGGTCTCCCGAGGCGGATTTTCGATCGAGTTTCGCAGTCAGATAAGTTTCGATATGGTTTTCTTGTCGTGGAATTTCACGAACTTATGTGGCAAGGTATCGAAAACCGCTGACCCCGGAAGTACACCCCAATTTGTGGCGTTCAGAGTCCTGAGGCAGAAACGCTGTAGCGCCTCTTGGGTATCCATAATGACCCGTTTCCGCATTAAGCAGTTATCTTTCCTTGCCGGCCTGGCAAAAGCAAGAGGTGGAGTGGGCAGGGATTGATGGAAATATGGGCATTTATAGTCATGGCAGTCCTTGCATTCACATATTTTGTTGTGTCTGAGATATATAGGGGTCGGTGTCCCCGTTGCAGGCGGTTTTTTGGAGGAAAGACTGTAAAAAAGACAAGTTTTCGAGACCCTTGCCCTGGTAAAATAGAAATATTTAAGGTGAAATACTCGTACCGATGCAAGTATTGTGATCATATGTGGGAAGAGATTTACGATGAGCATATTCAGTCTTGGCACAGGTGTTTTTAGATAATTCTCACCCGGGTTTGTTATATCCTCAACTCCAATCTTCTGATTTTAAGCTCCCTGCTTTTTCCGTGAAATGCTGATTTGTTCCCTGAGAGATCTCTGGCATCATACCTGTCCGCTTGAGGGCTTCATGAATGGTTTCCAGAGGATAAGACCATATTTTTCCTTTGACAAAAATGAAAAAATCATATATGTTCGCCCGGATTTTGTCTTAGAAATGTTGTGTACCTTCCCTGTTGGCGTCGAAATGCCAAACTTGTGAAAAGAGGAAGTTCCGTAGGACCTTCGGACAATCCTCTCAGGAACAGGGACAAGGTAACAAAGGGCCCAGGTTGATCGATGTCTTTTCAAGTGCTGGGGGAACCGACGGTGGCGTGTTTGCGGTTTCTTCCATGACTTGAAACCGATAGGCCAGAAGGGGGTGATGGGTTAGTAGCAAAAAGCATGACATGAAGTTGGCTGTCTTACACACTTTGAGCTGAAAGGGGGACCATTGTGGCTGAGTCTGCAGTAGAACATGCACCCGCAAAGAAACGAAGTTGGTATCTTGAATCTCCGTGGCCGGAAGCACTTCTCATGGTTGCTGTGCTCATTGCCTGCTACATTGCCCTGGCCTTTGTATCATTCGGAGCGGAGACACCTCCCGGAGGCATGACCGGCGGGAGGATATTTATGTGCCTTTTTGGGTTCTTTTTCTTGAGCTTTGTCATCGCCCTCGTGGCCGTTGTTGCCGGCATTGGGGGTGGGGTTCTATTCACACCCATTCTGCTCGCCTTCACGAGCCTTGATAGCATAATAGTCAGGGCAACCGGTCTGGTCGTAGCCATGTTTAGTGGCCTGATATCTACGGGACCCTTCATGAAGGGTGGGCTTGCCAACCTCAGGATTTGTGTCTTTTGTGCGGCTGCTTACGGCGTAGGCGCCTTTAGCGGTGCTCAAGGTGCCTTATATGTTGCCAAGTACTTGGGGGCAACCGGTGAGGGACTAGTCAGACTTGCCCTCGGGGGGCTTCTTATAGCCCTTGCATTCTTTTTCATTGTGGGGGGCAAGAAGATTGAGTGGCCCGAAGTAAAGAAGATAGACGGCTTTACCAAGAAGTTGAAACTTGGCCTCCCTTACTTCGAACAGTCCTTGGGGAAAGTCATGCATTATCCCCTAACCAGGTCCTGGCAGACACTTATAGCGATTGTTGGGGTCGGCATGCTCTCCGGCTTTTTTGGCCTGGGGGCAGGCTGGGCAATAGTGCCTGTACAGAACCTTATCATGGCAGTTCCGCTAAAAGTGGCGGCTGCTAATAGTGGGGTTTTACTCGGCATGGGAGATTGCATAGCCGTATGGCCATACCTGCTCATGGGTGCCATCATACCACTCTTTGCTGCCCCCTGGTTGGTCGGCCAGGTTCTGGGAGGCCTAGTGGGAGCACAAATACTGATCAAAATAAAAGCCGGGTTTGTAAGACTGATATTAATCGGAATCATGTTTTTTACAAGCTTTGGGCTGGTGTGCAAGGGGCTAAACCTTTTAGGTGTGATCGGGAAAGTCCCAGTTGTACTCAATGGAGTAGTATTTTTGGGGATCATGATTATTGTGGTCCGTGGCGTTATAAAACAGATCAAATCAGGCGGATAGGAGGTGACTTCCATGGAAGAAAAACTTAGAATGCCAGTTTCGCAGAGAGTCTATGGACAGGTCATTTATTGGATTACCGTCGTCGCAGCGATCGTCTGCATGGTAGGGCCGGTGATAGCCATGCTATCTGTTGACAATAATGTGATGAATCCACACTACTTATTTGCGGAGATATTCGCGGGTAAGAGCGCTGCGGAGATCTGGCAGACAGTAGGTGGAGGGTTTCCGGGAGGGCACTTCTATCTGAAGCACCCCTTTACCGGTGACGGTATCTCACAGTTCGGATTAGCTTTGGGCTGTGGTTGCGCCTTTCCGGCACTGATAGCCACCGCCATAGGCTATCTGCGGGAAAAGCCTAAGGTCTATCTCTATGCATCTTTGTGTATCTGGGTTGCGTTCATGGTTGCGGTCTCCGCGATAGGTGTCGTGAAGTCACATTAAGCACCCTGAATGGACTTTAAGCAAGCCAGAAGCGATACGAACTAGATATGGAGGGGCCATCGGATTGATTAAAAGGTCGCAGGTTTGTTTTTGGTGGCCGATTTCCTGCAGACCTGAAAAAGATTTAAGGAGGACACTATGCGACAGTGCAAGAAGTGCGGAAAGAAGGGTTTGCTGTTAAGAATGGAGAAAGACACAGGTTTGTGCCTTTCCTGCAAAGGGGCCTTTGCAGAAAGGGCCAAGCCCCTAGCTGAGAGACTAATGGAAGTGGAAAATATGAATTTAGCAGCGCGGTCTGATGACCCGAAGACGATTGTAACCCAATGTGAAGCAGTGGAAGAGAGTGCAAACAAGCTGCTTTCGCTAAAGAAAGAATATTCTATGGAACCCGGCCCAGAGTTGCAAGAACTTATAACTAAGTATCGAGACATTAAGCAAAAAGCCTTGAACGATTTGTAAAGAATAGCAGGAGGTTTCAAGATGTCTGAACAAAAGAAGATCAGGGACCTATTTATTTCTATTGCGGAATACCCCCACATGCCTTATTGGGCTACCTTAAAGGAGGCGATTGTCCAACTGAACGTCGCCTATGGGACAGGTCATCACACCGTTTTGGTCTTCGATGAGGCCTATCACTTGAAGGGATTGTTGCACCAGAGCGATATACTTAAGGGTGCCCGGCCAGAATATGCTGAACTCTGCCCACCAGACGTCGAAATCAAGTGGGAAGACCTCGAGGCATCCGCTGCCAAGCAATTGGATAGACCCATAGAGGAATTTATGTCTCCTTTCGATATAGCTGTAGGTGTCGAAGATCATCTCCTGAAAGTGGTCCATCTGATGGTTAACAACAATATCAATCTACTGCCGGTTCAGGAGTCGGAAAAGATAGTAGGGGTGTTAAGAATGCATGATCTATTCCATGAGATTACCGAGTTCCTTCTTAAGTGAAAATGGTAGTTGTCAAGGTGCAGGACATCGATTACCCAGAACAATTCTCCTCCGATATTCCATCCGTGAGGCAACAGTGAACAGTGTGCACAACTTTCCTCCTACTCTCTTTCCAAAGAAGGCTATCTGAGTGAGAAATCATTGTGGGTCATCGATGTCCTTACCCAAATGACCCTTAAGGTCACCCATGTCTTGACCCTTGTTCCAATCTTCGTGTTGTGCATAAGCATGTCTGTTGTGGGTTCCTTTATCTCGCCCCATGCCATGTGCGCATTCATGACACCGGTGATGGCAGCGGTCTATTGAGGAGGGTGTTCCCATATTCTGGGACGACCTGTTAAAATCAGGGAGTGAGAAAAGGCTTGCCCAGCCTATCAAGAAGTTCATGTCAGAGGCGGAAGTCTCGGTTGATGCCGAAGACAGTATCTTGAAGGCTTCCCACATGATGCTGCACGAGGACGCCTATCTGCTGCCGGTCATGGAAGGGGAGAAGCTCGTTGGGGTTGTGCGGATGGGCGATGTGTTTCATGAAATTACCAATGCTGTATTGAAGTTATAACCCCGGTTGAGCAAAAAGGCTCCTCTGAGATAACTTTCAAGCAAGTTCAAGAACCTTGCATGATCACCCCCCAGAAACCCTGCCTGGTCTCACATCTCATGAGAACCAGGCGGGGTTGTTGCATCACAAGTCACCTTCGGGGTTGATTTGGGTTGATTCGTGTTTTATAATATAGGAAACTATGAAACATGCCACTGTCAAAGAATATAGGGACCATGTTTGATTTTTTCATCAAGAAAAGACAGGAAAAGGCCCTCAGAGATGCGGATGACAGGGAGCTTTTCATACTCCGGTATAAGGCGTTTCGCGAGGTCCTCAGAAACAACAACGAAGTCCTGATGACCATGGCCGATATGCAGGAAAAGGCCAGTGGTGCCTTCCTCTTTGATAATGCCTATGTCCAGTCTTCCTATCAGGCTGTCGCCGATGGGATGAGAGCGATTATTGACAACCTGAATGTCCTGGCAAATGAGAAATACAAGGATCTCATTATTCCATTTCAGAAAAATGACGAGGCGATCCGCAATCACCTTGCTGAGAAGGTAACGATTCCCAAAACCGAGTATGTCCTTACTCTTGACGAGATTGGAAAAGAGACCATCCCCTCTGCTGGAGGAAAACTTGCGCACATGGCAGAGCTGCGCAATGCTTTAGGCATTCCTGTTCCCCACGGCTTTGTAGTAACCACGTATGCCTACCAGGCCTTTGTCGAGCACAATCAGATCCAGGACGTCCTGAATGAAAGAACCGCTAAGCTTGACATCCGCAATTATGACGAATTGACCGCCACAAGCGAAGAAATGCAGCAACTGGTTAGAGAGGGACAAATACCAGCAGAGGTTGAAAGGGGAATCCTTGATGCATACCGAGCCATGTGTCAAGGAGTCTCGGCAAAGAACCTGAAGGTCTCTGTGCGAAGCAGTGCACTCCACGAAGACATCATGGCGAGTTTTGCGGGCCAGTATGAAACCGCTTTGAACGTTCCTGACGGGGACCTTCTGGCCCAATACACGAATATCCTGGCCAGCCAGTTTACCCCTCGAGCCCTTTTCTATTACAAGGACAAGGGATTCAATATCGAAGAAATGGCCATGGCAGTGGGTATAGTTGCTATGGTCCAGGCCAGGGCCAGCGGCATCATGTACTCCCGTGATCCTGGGGATCCGAAAGAGGATGTCATACTGATTAATTCGGTTTGGGGGCTGGGACCCTATGCAGTCGGAGGTGTGGTCCCCACAGATAACTACAGGGTTTCTGGAGACGGCGAAATAAAAACCAGTCGCGAAGAGTCTGGCCGCCAGGAAGTTATGCTGGTTGGGGAGGCAGAAGGTGGCACTCGAGAAGTCCCAGTACCCAAAGAATTGCTGGGAAGACCATGCCTGAACGATGAGCAGATCGCTGAGCTTGTTTCCTATGCGCGCATGGTGGAGGCTCATTTTGGCCAGCCCCAGGATATGGAGTGGGCCATGGATCAAGGGGGCCGGTTGTATCTCATGCAATCTCGGCCATTGCGTGTAACGTCTCCGACCTTGGCTGATGAAAGGCGGCCAACGGTGGTAAAGGGTCACAAGATTCTCTTGGACAAGGGGACCATTGCTTGTCGCGGCGTTGGTGCTGGCCCTGTCTATGTTGTGAGCAGCGAAGAGGACTTGGCCGATTTTCCTGAGGGTGGCGTTCTGGTAGTAAGACACACCCACAACGAGTTTGCGGTGGTTCTTCAAAAGGCCTCTGCTGTTGTCTCTGACATTGGTACTGTCCTCGGGCACCTCGCCACGGTGGCCAGAGAGTACAATGTGCCGGCTATCTTTAATACCGAGAAAGCAACCAAGGTCCTGAGCAATGGTATGCAGGTGACCGTGGATGCCATGTTTGCTAATGTCTACGAAGGGGTTGCGGAAGAAGTGCTGAGGGAAAAAAAGACCGATGACGCCCTTGAGGCGTCTCCTATCTTAAAACAACTCCGAGAGATATTGCAGATGATGACCCCTTTGAATCTGACCGATCCCCGGAGCCCGGATTTTAGCCCCAAGGGGTGCAAGACGCTTCACGACATAACAAGGTTTGCCCATGAAGTCTCTCTGCAGGCTATGTTTGACTTGAGCAAAGAGAGTCATTTTGCCGAGAGATCCACCAAGCAATTGGTCTGCGACGTTCCAATGCAGTGGTGGATTATTAATCTGGAAGACGGTATTAGAGAAGGTGTGGAGGGGAAAAAGGTCAAATGCGAGGACATTGTATCTATCCCTATGCAGGCCATATGGGAAGGCATAACAGCCTTGCCCTGGAAAGGCCCTCCACCAGTAGATACCAAGGGGTTCCTTTCGGTTATGTTTGGGGCAATGACTGACCCCAGCATAGATCCTGCAGTTCGAAAGCGATTTGCCGATAAGAACTATATTGTTATCTCCAAACACTTTTGCAATTTAAACAGCCGTCTGGGGTTTCACTTCTCAACAACTGAGGCATATGTGGGTGATAACCCGAATGAAAACTACGTGAGTTTCATCTTCAAAGGTGGCGCGGCCGATGTTGATCGGAGGGTGAGAAGAGTCCAGTTTGTTGCAAGACTCTTGGAGCGGTTTGATTTTCGAGTAGAGATCAAGGACGATTCACTCTTGGCCCGCCTGACAGGACACGATCAGGATTATCTGAAGGAACGTCTCAAGGTCTTGGGACACATCATGACTCATACCAGGCAACTCGACATGGTTATGTACAATGATGCCATGGTGAAGTATTATTACGAAGACATGTTGAAAGGGATCGAGTCCATTGTGAGGATATCGCACTAGATAAAGAAAGTGAGCATGCGATAGGAAAAAACTCTTGAATAAATATCTCCAATATTTTGCCCAAAAGCCAGGCCTGCGTGTTGTATTCGTCGTCATCCTGCTTCTCCTGGTGAGTGCGCTTTTTATGGGCGTGCGTTCGGCTCGGGAGATGAAAGGGATAATCAACGAGGACTTCAATTACCAGCAGCTTGCACTGGCCAAGCATGCCGCTGGTGTACTCACGCAGAACATTACAATCCTTAAGCGGGAACTCACGACCTTGAGCCTTTCACCCTCCATCCAGTACATAGAGGCAGTCTCCTGGCCAAACAGGATGAAGATCTCACTTTCAAGCGTTAGGGACTACGCTGTGATCCAAATCATGCTCATAAACGCTGATGGGACCAACTCCTATTCGATCGACCATACCAATGCGGTCTTTATCGAAAAGAAACAATATGACGATGAGGATTATTTTAAATGGTGCAAGAAACCGGAAAACAAGGGCGACATCTACATAAGCAATGTCAGTAAAGGGGTTGTCCAGGACTCTGAGCCCGGTTTTGTTATGGCCATCTCCACGCCGGTCTATCAGATCTCCAGTGATGAAGCACACCCGAAGCCCACGTACCAATTTTCGGGAGTCCTTGTGTCTATTGTGGATGCTGGTTTGCTTGCAAAAAAATTCGTGGGTCCCATCCGATCAGGCAAGACAGGGTATGCGTGGGTCATTGATGAGTCCGGCAAATTCCTATCCCACCTGGAAAAGGACTTTATTGGCGAAAACGCCTTTGAGATCAGAAAATCCAAAGATCCACATATCTCTTTTAGCAAAATCAATCTCATACAAAAGACCAAGATGCTACAGGGAAAGGAAGGGACTTCCACCTACATTTCAGGCTGGCACCGGGGTGTGACCGGCCCAATAGAAAAATTGATTGCCTATGCACCAGTGCACATTGGGGCAGCCAACGCCATGAGGATATGGTCGGTTGCTGTGGTGGCGCCCATTAGCGAGGTAGAAGACGCCATACATGGGGTGTATGTTAGGCAAGCCATGATACAGGGTGCTTTCACCGCTGCGGTACTTATCATATTTATCTTCTTGATCGCAAACGAGAGGGCCTGGCTTCAAACCCTTGAGCACGAAGTGAAAGAAAAGACAGAAGACCTGGAACGCTATGCCGACAGACTGAGACGGTCTGAGGAAAGGTACCGCTCCCTTGTGGAGTCGGCAGATGACATGATCTATACGATGGACGTAGATTGCAACATCCTATCAGTCAACCGATACTGGACACGGCTCACTGGACACTCAGCTGAAGAAGTCGTCGGAAAGAATATCGTGGATATTATCGAATATAAGACCCCTGACAATGTCTGCTCGATCATTGGAAAGGCCCTCGAAACATCCGAGACTTTTGTTCGCGAAGAATGTATAATGATAGGAGAGAGGGAGTATTGGCTCGATACAAAATACAAGCCTGTCTTGACGAACGGAGATCAAATAAGCGCTGTCTTGGTTATCTCCAGAGATGTCACTGAACAGAAGATGATGGAGGATCAGCTCTTTCACACGGAAAAATTGGCATCTCTAGGGTCTCTTTCGGCCGGCGTTGCCCATGAGATGAACAACCCGATTGCAATTATACTCGGTTTCACGGAAATATTGCTGGAAAGGTTCCCTGAAGATTCCAAGGAGCATGAAATTCTCAAAACCATTGAAAGACAGGGAAACAACTGCAAGAGAATCATTGAAAATCTCCTTGCCTTTGCCAAGATTCCCAAAAAGACCACCTTAGAGACAGATATAGTTGAAGATCTTCAAAAGGTTGTGAATGTGGTCATGAATACCCTGTTGACCGAGAAGGTAGACCTCAGAACCGAAATAGAAGAAGATCTACCCAAAGTGAGAGGGGACGGCCAGCAGCTGGAGCAGGTATTCTTGAATATTATCAACAATGCGTTGGCGGCTATGGCTGGCGGGGGAATATTGACCATCTCGGCACATCGTTCCAACGATATCGTCAATGTAGGCTTTACAGATACGGGCCGTGGCATACCGCCGGAATTTATGGACAAGATATTTGAACCGTTTTTTACGACAAAGGAGGTGGGAGAGGGGACCGGACTCGGCCTTTCTGTGAGCTATGCGCTTGTGAAAAAGTTTGGAGGGGATATTCGAGTCAAGAGCCAAACCAAAGAGGAGGGCAAAAAGCCTGGGACTACCTTTACCGTGTCACTTAGTGTAGCATGAGAAAAACCCCTAATGGGAACGCAAAGTGAATTCTTTCGAGTCGGAGCAACCTTGCGTTAGACCCGACAGCAAATAGCGATTTCTCTCCAAGGCGTGGCTCAAACGAGCCATAGGCTGAACAACAAACGAACATTAAAGGAGAAGGTCATGCCACAAAGGATTTTGGTCATTGATGACGAACTCGATATGCTTATGCTGCTAAGGATGATTATCGAGGATAAGACCGACTATGAAGTGGAAACCACCAATAACCCGTCCGAAGGGCTAAAATTGCTCACAGAGAACCATTATGACTTGGTCATTACCGACCTCAAGATGCCTGGCATGGACGGGATAGAGCTCTTTGATGAACTTAAAGAGATAAAGCCTGACATTCCTGTGATCATAATCACTGCCTATGGCTCGCTTGAAATAGCAGACGAGGCCATGAAAAAGGGAGTTGCTGATTTCATCACCAAACCTTTCAGACAGGACAATATACTCTTTACCATCAACAGGGTCCTGGAACTTGCCCGGGTAAAAAGGGAGAATATAGAGCTGAAAGAGAAGTTAAAATGAAGAGGGCTGCTACTAGCTGAAAAGCTGCAGGTCTTGCAATACAGCAAGGCCGCTGAATGGCCCTGCTGTACTGCAAGGTGTGTGATTATTCTAGTGTTCCAGCTTCAGGCCCCATCCCTCAAACATGAACATAATGGCAAAGCCGTACCACATGGTGTAGACCACATAAAAGACCAAAGAGAAGATGACAATCCCGATCTTCTTACCGATCTTTTGGGGATCGACTTTGTAATAATTGTAGCCCAACTCCACGGCCTTTGTCACCACTAAGGAAACGACTTTGGCCTCCTTGAATTTCTTCTGATGCTTCAAGTCGCTCTCCATGTGATTGAGTGCTACCCACCAATTAAGAAGGACCCGCCTCTCTTCGTAGCCATATTTGGCGGAGAGCTTTTCCCCCTCATTTTTATACATGAGGGCTGCATCGGCGAGACAGTTGTCAAGGATTTTGCCAAGGTCGCCGCTGACCTTCAACTCTGTCCCTGACACGTTTACCAGGGCACCGCCCTTCATAAGGAGTGGGGCGGTCTGTCTGGCCCGCTCTTCCTCTGCCATGACCAGGGTCACACTAACGGATTTGCCCATGAACTTGCCGGCCTCTTTTTTGACCTTTGGAATATAGTCGGCTGAGCCCTTTGATATGGAGTTATACAGGCTGTCAAGATAATCCAGACCGTTTTGGCCTGCGAAAACGGGCGAAAATATAATGATCAGCAGAACGGCAAATACCGCCATCATGCCAACGCCGCCAAAGAATTCCTTCTTATGCGCAATCATGCTGTTACCTCCCCCTTCAGGACTTTAATATTCATCAGGAACGTGCCGATCACCCAGACGCCAAAGCCGGAGATCACAATGAAAAAGGCCCAGACGCCGATGGTGTCTAAGATGTCGCCCAGCTCTTTTGATATCGGAATGTAACCCAAGGAACCCAACTTGGCAGGCAGGGCAAAGGCGCGGTTGACAAAACCTGCCAGCACGGCCATGGCATAGAAGCCGCGGATGGTGATCCCCGGGACTACCTTGGTGACCATGGCCCCGATCTGGATACCCAGCAAAGACCCCAGGAGCATGCCCATGGCCAGGGTGTAGAAGATGAACCCGTAGATCGCATACTGGCTGATTGAGGCATAGCCTGCCGTGAAGACGATCTGAAAGATGTCGGTTCCCACCGTAGTCATGGAGGAGACACCCAGGACATAGACAAATATGGGGAAGGTCAAGAACCCACCGCCAACCCCCATGATGCCTGCTGCAAGGCCGACAACCGCGCCGCTAATCACCAGAAATACCCACGAAACACTGCGACCACCAGGGGTAAAGTCAAAATCGAATTTGACCATAGGAGGGATCTTCATGGCCTGAAGTTTTTTCGGGAGACCGCCCATCTCAGCCCCTTCTACTTTTCCCCCGTGGGCGCCTCCGCCTTCATCGGCACCTGCGCCTCCATGGGGAAGTGTTCCCTTAGCAGCCTTCCTCGCCTTGAGGAAATCCGTCATGGCATAGAGGCCCAAAAAACCCAGCATGCCCGAGTAAACGGTCGTGATAAAGGCATCACTCAGCACCGGGTTGATCTCATAGAGCACGCGGTTAATGTACCCGCCAACGGTTGCTCCTATGATGGCCCCGATCAAAAAGACCGCGGCCAGGGGCACAGACACGTTTCCCAGCTTCCTGTGGATTACGCTCCCCATGATCGCCTTGGCAAAGATGTGAAAAAGATCAGTTCCAACCGCAAGTATCCCTTTTATCCCTGCGCTCATCAGGGCGGGGGCGATGATGAACCCGCCACCCGCGCCGATGCAGCCGGTGATCAGACCCGCGCCCATGCCTATTGCAATCGATACGAGAAAGATAAACGTATTATAAAAGGCCGGGCTGTAGGCCTTATGGCCGCCAAGAACATCCGGCATTATTTTGCCAATTGGCTCAACAAATTCGCTTGCAAAGACCACACCCCCGATGATAACGGGAACGATCAATAAGCCAAGTATGATGAGCCGCTTGCGGTCGCGAAGGATGGTGTTTGAGTTTTCGATTTCCCATTTAGCAAGGGCCCTTGCGCCCATCATCATGAATTCGCCCCACTGTCTAAAGAAATTCATGGCAAGCTTCTCCTTTTCTGTAGATTTTTTGTTTAGTTGTCTAACATCCACTCAAGAAACTAGCATGTTGGTTATATCTATACACCCCCCTTCATGTCGTTTTTCTTATGAGATTCTCAACTCTTTCTATTCATCAACGATGATCGATTCAACCACAAGTCTTTGCATGTCAGACCTCTAAGCTGAAACGAACGTTTCGCCTTTGGAGCGCAAAATACGTATTAAATAGCAGCTTGAAGCGGTCGGTCGCCTGTAACATATATCGGCATAAAAATCAATCTAATATCGCTGGGCTGTCGAATATGGCTAGCCTCACCCTTGAGATGGTAACATGTTTGTAATCTAATATATTACAATAATGGCAGCATTTTTGAGTTGCTAACTCACTGATAAATTTCAGTCTTGCGTGCATGCCGATTCCATAGTAAAGTGCCGCAAAAAATAACATACCGGAAGGGCTTATGAATATCGATCTTTCAAGGTTCGACAAGTGCCGGATCTTGGTCATCGGCGACCTGATGATTGACGAGTACCTGTGGGGTGAGGTGGAGCGCATATCACCAGAGGCACCGGTCCAGGTGGTTTCGGTTGTCCGGGATACTAGCACCCTTGGCGGTGCAGGCAACGTGGTGAACAACCTTGTTGCCCTTGGCGCGAAGGTATCGGTGGCAAGCGTTATTGGTGCGGGTGAATCTGCCGAAGGCGGACTCATGCTCAAGCTTTTGAAGGACCTGGGCGTTGACACAACTGGTATCATTCAGGATCCAACCAGGTCTACGACCAAAAAGACCCGCATCCTTGCAGGGCACCAGCACGTAATCCGTATAGACCGTGAGACAAAGCAGGAAATATCCGGTGAACATGGGGACAGATTGGTCCAGTTTGTCAAAAAACGCATTAACGACTTCAACGTTGTACTAGTCTCGGACTACGGCAAGGGACTTTTTACGGAAATGCTTTTGCGGCAGCTCATCGATGCGGCCAACCAGCATAAAAAGACAATCATCATCGATCCCAAAGGGCTCAGCTTTAAGAAGTATGCAGGGGCCACGGCGATTACACCCAATAAGAAGGAAGCTTCCTTGGCAGCCCGGATTGAAATTGTTGACGATGCTTCCCTTATCGCAGCAGGCCGGAAATTGCTTCAAGATATTCGGGTGCAAAAAGTCCTCATGACTTGTGGCAAGGAAGGCATGATCCTCTTTGAACATGGAAAAGAACCTTACCCGATCCCAGCTGAAACCAGACAGGTCTTTGATGTGTCTGGAGCTGGTGACACGGTTTTGGCTGTACTCGGTTTAGGGCTCGCTTCAGGGGCCTCTTTTCGACACGCAGCTGCCCTTGCAAATGCTGCGGCGGGAATTGTAGTTGGAAAGGTCGGTACTGCACCGGTTTCACGGGAGGAGCTGCAGATGGCCCTCGAGCCCTCAGTTGGAGGAACGCCAGCCAAACAGAAGGCGCTTTCTGACTTGATTCCCATAGCAGAGCGTCTCCGGGCAGAAGGTAAGTCCATTGTGATGACGAACGGATGTTTTGATCTTCTCCACGTAGGGCATGTCAAGCTCCTGTCTGCGTCAAAGGAGATGGGTGATGTGCTCATTGTGGCCATTGACGATGACGAATCTGTAAAGGCCCTTAAAGGCGATGAGCGGCCAATTATTGGGGCCCAGGAGCGGCTTGGAATCATTAGCGCCTTAGATTGTGTAGATTATGTCACGCTATTTTCGACAAAGGAACTTGAGCATGTGATTGAGGCTATTCGACCCGACATTCTGACCAAAGGGAGTAACTATACGACCGAAACTGTCCTGGGGCGGGAAATCGTGGAAAGGTCCGGCGGCCGCGTTGTCCTGATTCCAATCACGGAGGAGGTCTCTTCAACCCGGATCATCAACCAGATCAAGCAAAAGGGACCGGGAAACTGATTGTGTTTACACGGTTTGTTGGGTTAAAACCCAATGAACTCAATTGAGAGCTTTGAAAAAGTACTTTGAACGACCATCATGAATTTTTTGGGGTAACCCATCCGGGCCAATCCTGCACTGTTTGAGGCCGTTAGGCCGAGTTTGCAGGATTTAGTGAGTGAGCCCGTAGATGGGTCAAAAAGTTCATGTAAATAAGTGAAAAGGAGTTTTTCAAAGCTCTCTCAATGAACCCAATGAACACTAGATATGTTTTGGATTCAGGGAACCCCCGACGGGGTCATTTTCAAGGTCATCGTTCAACCCAGGGGATCGAAAAATCAAATCATAGGTCTTCAGGGCGATGCCCTGAAGATCAGGCTAACAGCCCCTCCTGTGAAGGGAGCTGCCAACAAGATGTGCATTGAGTTTTTGGCAAAATCTCTGAATGTGCGGAAATCGGATGTGGAGATCGTCCGAGGCAAGGGTAGCAGAACCAAACAGGTGCTGGTGCGGTCGGCAACCCGGAATCAGATTGAATCCCTCCTGAAGATCTAGTCAGCTCACCAAAGTCAGCCCGTATATCTTTTCAATATCACGACAGCGTTGTGCCCGCCAAAACCAAAGGAATTGTTCATCACCACATTCAGGCTCGCTGGTGTCGGTTCGGTGATGATATTTAGATCGATCTCAGGATCAGGTGTGTCGTAGTTTATATTGGGCGGGATTATCTGTTTTCCTATAGCGAGCGAACAAGCCACAGCTTCAACACTTCCGGCAGCCCCGATAAGGTGCCCGATCATTGACTTGGTAGAACTAACCGGCACCTTGTAGTCCCCAAACACATGGCAAATTGCTGTGGCCTCAGCCTTGTCGTTGAGCTTGGTTGAAGTGCCATGGGCATTGATATAGTCAACGTCTCCCGGCTCCAGGCCAGCCATATTCAGAGAATCTACCAGGGCCTTTATCACCATCCTGGCCCCAGGATCTGGAGCCGTGATGTGATAGGCATCAGTGTTGGTCGCATATCCAACAATCTCTGCATAGATCTTTGCATTCCTGTCGAGGGCATGTTCAAGACTTTCAAGAACTACCACCCCTGCCCCCTCACCAATGACAAAGCCGTTTCTCTCTTTGTCAAAAGGCCGGCACGCCCCCTTTGGATCATCATTCCAGCGGGACAACGCTTTCATATTGGCAAACGAGCTTGCCGCAATCTCCGTAAGTATTGCCTCGCTCCCTCCGGCTATGATGACATCAAAGTCGCCAAGCGCGATATCCTTGGAGGCGTATATCAGGGCATATGAACCTGTGGCACATGCATTGGCCAGGCAGGGACTGGTCCCGGTCAGCTTATGGATGATGCTCACATAGGCATTTACAGCGTTCGGCATCATCATGGGGATCAGAAAAGGGCTGACCTGTGACGGATTTTTACTTTCAACCAGTTTCTTCTTCTCTTTTTCAAGGGTCATCAAACCACCGATCCCGGTGCCTATTATGGTTCCTACGCGATCATTGTATTGGCCCAACTCAAGATCGGCATCCTCGATGGCAAGGCTGGCCGCAGCAACTCCGTACTGGGTAAACAGGTCCATCCGCTTGGCATCTTTGGGCTTAATCCCATAATCCTGCGGGTCAAAGCCCCTTATCTCGGCACCTATCCTGGTCTTGAAACCAGAAGTGTCAAATTTTGTAATAAGATCGACGCCCGATTTGCCTTCCATAAGGGCGCCCCAGAATTCATCCTTCCCACATCCGATAGGGGTAATGGCACCCAGCCCAGTGATAACAACTCGCTTTCGTTCCATCCCAAAATCCTCCAAAAAACAACCCGGGCTGTTACCCGGTATTCTTCATACAAAGAATAATACTGTGGCGCAAAGTGTGTCAACAAAAAACAGGGTGTTCTTCAGGCCGATGCGACACTCTTGACCGTGATCTTTTATCGTTTCCAAGCATAAGTCTGCAGCTGTCTATGGACAGCCTTAAAGGCTACAACCAGGCCGTTGAAAATCTCAAAGTCTTTGCCTGATCCAGATCAAGCTTTTTTCGAACTCCTTTTTCAGTTCGGCAAAGGCCTTTCCGCGGTGACTGATCCGATTTTTTTCTTCTGCAGAAATCTGGGCAAAGGTCTGGTTGAGCGGGGGATAGTAGAACAGGGGATCATAGCCAAATCCGTTCTCCCCAGCAGGGGCTTCAGAGATGAGCCCTTCACACCGGCCTTCATACGTGAGGGCTACGCCTGAGGGGACTGCGATCGAAATCACGCAGACAAAGGTTGCAACCCTGTTCGTCTTACCCTCCATCTCTTGCAATAACTTGGCGCTGTTTTCTGCATCAGTGGCATTCGGCCCTGCATAGCGAGCTGAACGGACCCCAGGAGCGCCTCCTAAGGCCTCCACCTCAAGCCCGGAATCGTCGGCCAGTGCCGGCAATCCAAGCACCCTGGCTGTAAAAGAAGCCTTTTCATAGGCATTTTCATCAAAGGTAGCACCATGCTCTTCAATCGGCGGGACTGAACCCAAGTCATCCAAATTCTTTATTTCCACTGGAAAGCCTTTCAAGAGCTCTCTTATCTCTCGGGTCTTTCCTGCATTTCGCGTAGCCAGTACCAACAACTGCTTTTCTGTCATCATTTTCTTCCTTTCAATGCCCGCGTTTTTACTTATCGGCTGCCCCACCACCGCTGTTGAAAAGATAGCGGCCGCTTCTGACAACATAAAAAAGGGCAATCGAGGAAAACCCGAATACCATAGTCCCGTTTACAAAAAAAGGCATTTTATAACCCCAGACCTGATTGAGCCAGCCGGAAAAAGCAGCAAAAACAAATATTCCTAATGTCCTGACACAAAAGATAACACCTGAATTCCCACCAAGCCTTGCAGCCGGGAAAAAACGGGCAGTAAGCACATCGGATTCTAAGATCGCAAGGGTATCACCCATTGTATGAATAATCCTTATGATCAGGAGTCCCCAAAGCGTACTCGCAAAGGGCGTCATGAACTGAAAACAGCTTGAGATGAGAAGTCCCACAAGTAGCAAGAAGAATACCTTGTGTTTTTTGTCCATGAGAATCCCTGCAAACGGGACCAGAATAGCCATCCAGACCCCCAGTGCAAAGAATACTAGGCCTATCTCCTTCTTGGTCAGACCGATGGTATCTTTCATCAGGAGACTAATGCTGGACTGTTCTGCCCCAAAATGCGTGCCGAGAACAAAAACAACAGCGATCAAGAAGAGGGCAGCGGGCTCCTTGATGTCTTTTTTGTAGTCCTTGAAGCTAAAGATCACGGGTGGCGCATCTTCGACAAAGAGTGTCAACAAGACAATAATCAGCGAAAGTGCAAAGGCCCCCTTAATCATGAGCGTTGCACCAAAGGCCTCATATAGATAACCCCCAATAAGTGGACCAAACCCAAAACCGAGATAACCGCCAAGATGGAGAAATGCCACCTTTTTCGCACGTCCCGTGCTGCCGATGAGTTTCAGGTAAAGAGACATCAAGACCACCCTGATGGTCGCGGCTCCCACGCCTCCAATAATAACCGCTGCGCATACACTCCAAAAATCTTTCACAACGATAAGGAGCAGAAAATAGCCACTGAAGCAAAATGCGCCTAACGTCAAGGTTCTCTTTGGAGAGAAGTAATCTGAGAATACGCCGAAAGGAAGTACAAGGAGGATGCTTGAAAGCGAGTTGAAACCGATGGCAAATCCTATCTGCTGATCAGTATAGTTATACGCCTTAAAGATAAGCGGCAGATAGGCGAGCACCATCCAGAAGGTGAAAAAATAGAGGAAATACGACAGGAAGAATACAATCGATCTGTGTCTGGTCATGCATATTCTCTAGATAGGCAGATAATTATGAATGGGCCATTGAGGTTACCCATAAACTAATAGAGTTTCTTATACTGCTCCTTATCAAACGGTCGCTTTTTCTTCTTGATCCAATACGATTGAGCTTCTTTGTCCCAGCGTTGATTAAGGAAATCTTTGCCAAAAAGCCTCATTATCATTCCAATGGGCGTAAGCACAAGATAGAAAAGGACACACAAGATAAAGCGGGATGCAAAAAAACCGAGCACTACGGACAGCCCCATCCATGTTCTATAAAAGGGCCTTAGTGTGCCAGGAGCCCATATTCCAGAGGCAAGAAACAGTAGCCCCAGCCCAAAACCGACGTAGCCAAAGGTACGCCCCTTGTATAAAAGGATCCCACCAATAAGGACAAATACAACAAAAAAAGTAATTCCAAAATCCCGGATCTTCTTGGGAGCAGTGTCAATCTCCTTAATTTGATCGATGATATCTGACATGATTATGACGTGCGGAAATTTATCCCGCCTCTCGATAATCCTTCAATACATCTAAGGTGTTACTAGGAATCGAACTGCCCAAACCAGCTGCGATCCCGCTCACACCTGGTCCGCCATTACATCAACCTTCGTACTCGACGGTCACATTGTCAGGATGCCGGAAGTATGTGTTAGATACGACGCCATCTATTTTCACACATAGCAGATGTCCGGTTAAAAAGGAAGTCCCCGTTAAGACATGCAATCCCTAAGGGGGTCGTGAAAACTATGTTGACATGTACCAGGTCTGTCTAATATTCTAAGACACAACTACACTGGCTGTTGGAGGTTCTATGGGACAGGAAGAAAAGGCTGGAAGCAAATACGTCAGAAAAGAGACTATGTGGGTTGTTACCTTCATCGCCTTGGGGGTGGGCTTTGTGGGGGGCGTTATTATGGGGGTCTATAAATTTGACTCATATTTGTCTGTTCAGACATCGGCGCCACCCGAGCAAGCACCTCAGGGCCAGGGGCCCTCACCTGAGCAGGCCGATAAGATATTGGAGCTTGAAGGGCAGGTAGTATTGAATCCCGAGAATGTCGAGACCTGGACCCAGCTGGGGAATCTCTATTTTGATACCAATCAGTTTGACAAAGCGATTGGAGCTTATAAAAGGTCCCTGGAACTGAATCCAGGCAATGCCAATGTCTTGACGGACCTGGGAGTAATGTATCGCCGCGCGGGTCAACCCTCTGAGGCGATTGCGGCCCTTGATAAAGCTATGGCGACCGATCCCCGCCATGAGGTTTCACGTTTCAACAAGGGTGTAGTGTTAATGCATGACCTGAATGATCATGAAGGCGCAATCCAAGCGTGGGAGGAACTCATTAAATTGAATCCATCTGCTATGACGCCAAGTGGACAATCCGTTAGGGAAATGGTTGAAAAATTCAAAGAGAGGAAAAACAAGTAACAACCCTTGGCGCGTCTGCCCTCAAATCTTTGATACGGTAGTTGCTTACTTGATAATGTCTAACGCATCATATCAATCTAACTCGAAGCTCTTTTGCCAGTCCTCTGTCTCGTGCCAGACAGGCTGTTCTTTCTTGTCCAGCAGGCAATTCTCCATGATCAGATAGTCCATCTCTGTTCGCATGAAGCATCGGTAGGCATCTTCTGGTTTGCACACTATTGGTTCCCCCCTCACATTAAAGGAAGTATTCACAATGAGGGGACAGCCCGTCTTTTCGTAAAAGCGCTTGATCATGTTGTGATATCTAGGGTTGGTCTCTGGGTGGACCGTCTGGATCCTTGCACTGTAATCCAAATGGGTGATGGCGGGAACTTTAGAGCGGCATACCTTCAATTTCTCAATCCCCTGCAGGCGTTGCTCCTCTGGAGAGGGCTCCAGCCGCCTTTCCGGTTTCACCGGGGCCACTAAAAGCATATACGGCGAAGAGACCGTTTCTTTTCCCTCAGGTGTTAGCTCGAACCATTCATCTGCATGTTCCGCCAACACAGAGGGGGCAAAGGGCCGAAAACTCTCCCGGAATTTTATTTTGAGGTTCATCGTGGCTTGCATTTGGGGTGACTGTGCGTCCCCAATAATGCTTCGGGATCCGAGGGCCCGAGGACCAAACTCCACGCGCCCCTGAAACCATCCGATTACCTTCTCCTGAGCAATGAGCTCGGCCACCATATCTGGAATCTCTTCATCAGAGAGGCGTTTGTACGGAATCTTATGGGCATCCAGGTAGGCCTCTATATAACCATTATTATAACCAGGCCCCCAATAAGACCCCTGTTGCAAATCATGGACGTTGTCTGCCTTGCGTTCATTATCCAGATACTGGTACCACACAAAAAGGGCTGCCCCGAGGGCCCCGCCTGCATCCCCTGCTGCAGGCTGTACCCAGATCTTCTCAAAGGGACCTTCTCGAAGGATTCGACCATTGGCCACACAGTTCAGGGCCACGCCACCAGCCAGGCAAAGACAGGGTTCCTCCGTTGTTTTGTGGATATGGCGAACGGTTCTTAAGATCATCTCCTCTGTCACGGCCTGTATGGACCGGGCAATATCCATCTCCTTTTGTGTGAGGCTCGATTCCGGCCTCCTGGGCGGTCCTTCAAAAAGTTTATGGAACCGGTTATTAGTCATTGTTAGGCCGGTGCAGTAATTAAAATATTCCATGTTTAACTTGTAGGAACCATCTTTCTTCAAATCGATGAGGTGCTCCAGGATCAGGTCCACATACTTTGATTCCCCGTACGGGGCCAGGCCCATCATCTTGTATTCACCGGAGTTGACTTTAAAACCCGTGTAATAGGTAAAAGCAGAGTACAACAGACCGATCGAGTGCGGGAAATGGATCTCGTAGTCGATCTCAAGGCGGTTGTCGGCACCTACACCAAAACTGGTGGTAGTCCATTCGCCTACCCCATCGAGTGTGAGGAAGGCGGCTTGCTGGAAAGGGGAAGGAAAAAAGGCGCTGGCTGCATGGGATTCATGGTGTTCGGGAAAGATAATAGGGCCCTGGTAACCAAGTTTCTTCCTAATCAGGTCCGGAATCCAGAGTTTCTGCTTCATCCACAGGGGCATCGCCTTGATAAACGACCCGACCCCTGAAGGGGCATAGGCCAGATAGGTCTCAAGAAGCCGTTCAAACTTGATGAACGGCTTGTCGTAGAATGCTACATAATCGAGCTTCTCAGCAGTAATACCCGCCTGCTCAAGACACGATTTGATTGCAAGTTCTGGAAAACGGTAGTCGTGTTTTTTTCGGCTAAACCGCTCCTCTTGCACAGCGCTTATGACTCTGCCGTCCCGAACCAGGCAAGCTGCGCTGTCATGATAATATGCTGAAATACCCAGGATATGCATTGCGTTCAACTATTGGGAGTAATTAGTCGCAACAGAATTTCTATCCGTCTATCTGCCTGCGGCAAAGCGGAAAATCATACCTCTCTTAGTAGCAATCAATTCGGATAATCAAGTAGACAGCGTCTTTATCAGGACATCAAGGTAGTACCGGGCATGGCTAATGGGTGCGGCCATATTGGCCCTATGGTTGGCCAGAATCCCATCCAAGGCTGCATCTGTCACAAGCCAGGGGTCTAGTTCGGCAGCTTTATGACAAGAATGGATGGCATATTCAATGAGGTCGACTCCGCGGCGTGTCTCTAAGATCTCTGAAAAGTCTTCTTCCACGGCATGCAATATCTCTCCCATCGCCTTTGCCACCCCCTTGGCATAATAGAGGTAATCGTCAACGTCAAACCAGCTAACCGCGGACCTGTCCTCTTCCATGGTCTTAACCAGGTTTTCATCGCAACTCCCCAACAGCTCCGCGAAACTAACAAGGAGCGGAATCAAGTTATCGGGTCGGGTGTAAAAACGTGCTTCTCCTTTTTCAAGCTTTTCGGCATAAGCTTGCAACTCCTTGAGGCCATCGTTGAACTTCGCTTCGGGCGAGGGAATCCAGTAACGGTCTGGCCTAATCATGAACCAGTTCATGGCATTTTCCAGGTTCTTGTCAATCACATCTCCGGGCCCGTGTCTGGAAATCCTCTCAGCCAAGGTAACACTCGCCCGGCGAACCACCTCCAGCACACCGAGTTGCATATTTTCCACATCGTCGGTAAATCTCAGGATGTCATTGCGCCGCCACCCCCAGAAGCGCTTATTTAGTTCATAGTCCAAAGCCGAGATAGTCGCCTCCACAAAGGTAACGCCCCTCGCCTTTGGCTCGTGGATCGCTGGGACTGTCGGACCAGCCTCATGGTCTGGCACCGCTGCATGGTCTACTGCGGTATCGGCTTCTTTAACGACGTGAGTTGGTTCGCCCTTTTCAACATCCGCCCCAGGCATTTTCTTGGAATGGCCAAACAAGCTAGCAAAGATCCAGAATCCCCACAGCACGACCACGGCAAGGGCAATCCCTCCAATGACCCGCAGTGTGAAAAACCGTTTATAATTCCCGAGCTTGCCTGGTAATCCTTGGCCCTGTTCACGGGCTGTTCCGTTGTCGTAGTCTTGTATCATGTCATCCCTCTCGGAGCCTTCGAACATCCCCAACTCGAATGGTAACCTTTATCGAGTCAAAATACTCGATGAGTGGAATAGTATACTTGCGGGATACCCGTGTCATCTCCTTAAACTGTGGTGTGGTGATTTCGGTGTTGGCCTTCAAATAGGATACCAGCTTGTTTTTCAAACTGTACACGGCATTTCTGTGAAAATAGAGGTCTTCCTTGACCTTGACAAGAGTCTCTTCCTCCAGCATGTGCATCAAGATCTCCTTCACATGAGCCGAATTCTGCCCCAGGGATGCCACCAGGTCTCTGAAATACGGGGGTTGAAGATCACTCTCGAGATAGGCCTGCTCAATCTTGTGCCTCACGTCCTCCTGGTCGGCCTCCAAGGCTACTCTGTGCCCTGAAAGGCGTACAACCTCTTTTTCTTGTATCACAGTGTTGCTCTTGGTCAGATCCTGAATCAAGACACCAAAGAGCTTGCCGCTCAATGAACGAGCGAGCTTGGACCTTAACACCTCCCTCGACATTCCCGCTTTCAGCGGATGGTCTTTGTGATAGCTTTCCAAGATCTTCATGGCCTTCTGGCGAAGCCCATCAAAAACATACCCGTGAATAAATGTACGATCTTCTCGGTCCACCTGGACGATCGCCCTTTGGGAAAGGAGGCGTTGAAGATGGTTTTCAAGGTCTTTCCCAGAAAGGTTTGTCATAACTCTCAACTCAGAAAAATGAACGCCCGGAATGCCTGACTCCCTTATATGGTAAGTAATTATCTCCCTATCAGGGCTTTCAGCCAGACTCCTAAGCCCGGTCACAACAGGTTCTTTGAATCGTTTGTGTTTTCTCGGGACCGGGTTCAAGACCCGACCGCCACCTATGGTCCTGATCGGTGAATAACTCCTGATTACAAACCGATCATCCTTAACTACTGCCACGGGGGCGTCGAGCCGAAAC
>JAUWXJ010000040.1 GCA_030616425.1 Desulfobacterales bacterium
CTTTCGGCCATCAATTTTGCCTATGATATGAGCCAGGATTCTGCTGAGCAGGTCATCCAGGACATGCATGAGGAAGACAGCGACGTGATCCTCTCTGAAATAGAACAAACCGGTGATCTTTTGGATGACACGAGTGATGCACCGATTATTAAACTGGTCAACCTGATGCTCTCACAGGCCGTAAAAGCCCGCGCCAGCGACATTCATATAGAACCGTATCAAGACAAGCTCAAGGCTCGCTACCGTGTGGATGGCATCCTATACGATATGCTCACCCCACCCAAGCACATTCAATCAACCCTCGTTTCCAGAATCAAGATTATGGCCAAGATGAACATCGCCGAAAAGAGGCTTCCCCAGGATGGCCGGTTCGAGATCAGGATCGCTAACAAGAATGTGGACATCCGCGCCTCTACTATCCCTACTGCCTTTGGCGAGCGTGTGGTCCTGAGACTGCTTGACAAATCGAGTGTCCTGCTCAAGCTCTCTGACCTTGGCCTGCCTGAAGACAGGTTCAAGCTTGTTAACGATCTCATCCGAATCCCCCACGGCATTATCCTGGTTACGGGTCCCACAGGGAGCGGCAAGACCACCACCCTTTATGCCGCCCTCACCATGATCAATAATCCGGACATTAATATCATCACCATAGAAGATCCTATTGAATACCAGATTGAGGGAATTGGCCAGATCCAGGTCAACCCGAAAATAGGGCTCAACTTTGCCAACGGGCTGCGCTCGATCGTGCGGCAGGACCCGGACGTTATCCTGGTGGGTGAGATCAGGGATCTGGAAACCGCAGAAATTGCCATACAGTCTGCCCTCACTGGCCACCTGGTCTTTTCCACCCTTCATACAAACGATTCGGCGAGCGCGGTGACACGGCTTATTGACATGGGGATAGAACCCTTTCTGGTCAGTTCTTCGGTGGTTGCCATATTGGCCCAGCGCCTGGTGCGTGTCATCTGCAATGATTGCAAAGAGCCGTACACTCCCGACGAAGAATCCCTGGAAAAGATCGGCATAACCCCTGAAATGTTTGCCGGTAGAAAGATATACCGTGGCAAAGGTTGCCCTTTGTGCCTTAATACGGGCTATAAGGGAAGGGCCGGTATTTTTGAGCTAATGATGCTTGATGACACAATCAAGAATCTCATGTTGAAGACCCCGGATGCCAATGCCATAAAGCACGAGGCCATTGAGCAGGGGATGAATACCCTCCGCCAGGATGGGGCACAGAAGGTCTTGGACGGGACTACCACTATCGAAGAGGTGTTTCGAATAACCCAGCAATAGAATGCCATGGTATACTTTGAACGGTCATAAGTTGAGTTTTTTGGCCATGATCTTATTTTCTGTCAGCAGCCGGCCTGCCCTGGCGCTAAGATAGATGCTAATATCAAGCTAGAAGGCCAGGTCTGGGCCATGGGTATGCACGCCTGAAGATGTATGTTATGCGACCTGCCCGCCATTGCCATGTATGCTGCCATACAGGCTATACGCCGTGCCTGGCGCTGGCAGGCGGGTATGTTCAGTTATAGCTCCTTTAAAACAGCATGGACTATCTGAGTCATTCTCTACAACGGGGACATCAAGTATATAGACAAGGCCGGTAAATTTTTGTAGTCGACAGAGGCAACGATCGTATCAGGATTTTTGAGTAGGATGGGTTGGTGATGGGTGACTGTTTACATGACCTCTATACTCTCGGGGGGACAAACCAGGGCTACCCGCTCTCCGGTCAGGATCGGGGCCTGTTTGTATTCTTCTTTGCCAAGGAGGACACTGATAGGAATCCCGATATCTACCAGGGCCCTCACATCGCCCCCTTCGTCAGTGAGTTGTATTACCCGGCCAACAAATCCGTGGTCTCCTGAAGGTATGTCCTGGGCGGGAAACACCTTTATCATCTTAGGATTCACCGATATTTTTACATATCCGGTCTTGTCGGTCCGCACCACAAGTCTAACTTTGTCGTGAATCAAGCAATATGTATTGCCATCGCCATCCCTCCTGACAGATCCGCTAAAGATGTTCTCATAAATGGAAGAGGCAGGCTTTCCGTTAAAGAGGAAGATAATACTATCAGAGAGTTTGGTCGCCTGTATCCTGTTGTGGGTGGCAAGGATAACCGAAATCCCTTTCTGGACGTTGATATCCCTCAGTATGCCCTCAATGGCGATCTGGTTTTCAATGTCCACGTTGGAAGTCGGCTCATCGAACATGATAACCTTGGGAGAGCAAGCAAGGGCTCGGGCAATAGCTACTCTCTGGGTCTCTCCGCTTGAAAGCCTGTGAGCACTCGCCTCGGCAAAACCACGCATTCCTACGAGATCGAGTACTTCGTGGATAATTTTTTTTCTGTACTCCTTTGGCTTCTTCCTGACTTTCAGCCCGAACTCCACGTTCTTGTATACACTCGTGGTAAAAAGGATAGGTTGTTGCTCGACCATGACCACTTCTGTTCTTAGTCCTCGAAGAAAAGTTTCAGAAAAATCCACCTTTCTTGAGTCATAAACGATCTCGCCGGTAGTAGGCGGCAATAAGAAACTCAGAATTTCAAGCAGGGTTGTCTTGCCCGACCCGTTAGGCCCGAGCAGGCCATATACCTTCCCCTTTTCGAGGCTCAATTCAGGGATATCGAGAACTTTACGACCTCCATAGACCTTGGTGAGATTCTTGATCCCGAAAAGCATTAGACCCTGGCTCTTCCCTGCAAATAATTGAAAAACAGATTTACTGTGAAGCTTATCGTCAGAAGGATCACCCCTAAGGCAACGGCCAAAATAAATTCTCCCTTGTCGTACTCTAGAGCCATGGCAGTCGTCATGGTTCGGGTGAATCCTTTGGCATTGCCCCCCAACATCATGCTGATCCCCACTTCTGCAATAACGCGCCCAAAGGATGCAATCACTGCAGCCATAATGCCGAACCTTCCCTCCCGAAAGATCACAACTGCCGTTTGTAATGTGGTAGCCCCTAAAGTCATAGCAGTTTTTCTGTAGCGATCATCAATCTGGCTGATCGCTGCAATAGTAAAGGTAGTCACAATTGGTATGATGAGGATGACCTGGCCGACGATAATCGCCTTTTGCGTGTAAAGGAGGTCCAGGGGCCCGAATATCCCTCTTCTTGAAATAAATGTATAGACAAACAGACCAACAACGACTGTGGGAAGGGCCAGAAGGGTATTGAGAATGGTGATAACCGTTCTCTTGCCGGGAAACTCCTTAAAGGCTATTGCAAAACCCGTAGGAATGCCAATAAAGCTAGCAACAAAGGTTGATGAAGAAGCGACCTTCAAAGATACAAAGACAATGGCATAGAGCTCCGCGTCTAACGACTTCAGGAGCAGGATGGCCGAAATGAAACTGTCCAGAAGGATGTCCATCGGGGTTGGTCCTCAGTTCACAGCGGGTGGATTCTCTAGTCAATTATCACAGTCCGCTGGCCATATCCACCACGGCTAACGGCATACCAGGTAGCGGTTTCCCATGCCCTGAGTGGTGTACTGCGATACTATTTTGCATCTGGAATCGCGTCAGGACAAAAGAGCTGCTGTCCAAGAAGCTTATAGTTGGCAATCAGAGCCTGGCCCCTTGGTGATACAAGCCACCTGGCAAATCGGTCCGCTAGGTCAAATTTCACGTGGGGATATTTTGCAGGATTGACTGGAATCACACTGTAAGGGTTATTTAACAGCTCATCGTCTTCGCAAACGACTTCCAGGTCGAGGCCATACTTCCGACCGACTTTGTACTTGAGGTAAGTGCCACGATCCGAGAGCGTATAACCTCGCTTTTCATCCGCAAAGGTTATTGTCTTGCCCATGCCTTGCCCTATAGAAATGTACCACTCCCCCAGCCCTTTGGGGTGACTGAAGACAAGTTCTCTTTTTTTGCCTTTCTTTACGATGTTGGTGGTTTTGCAAACCAATGGAAGCCCCGTAGCCACCCAGAGGGCCTGCTCTTTGGTGTGGGTGCCGCTGTCGTCACCACGGGATATGAACATAGCTTTGGCGTTGGCAATTTTTTTTAACGCTGCAGCAGCACCCTTCATGCCTTTTATGCCAGCAGGATCATTGGGAGGGCCAAGGATCACAAAATCATTGTGCATAACCGCATACCGCTTCGTGCCGTATCCCTCTGATATAAACATTTCCTCTCTTGCCTTAGCATGAACGAATATCAGATCCACGTTTCCGTCCATGCCATCCCTCATGGCAGCGCCCGTCCCCTTGGCAAAGACTTTAACCTGTATTCCAGTATCTTTCGTGAATTCAGGGAGGAGCAAATCCAAAAGACCTGAAGCCTGTGTGCTCGTTGTTGTGGACATGGTGATGACCTTGTCCGCTCCAAGGGTAACCGTAGGTGTCCCGGCAATCGTCAGAATTCCACCCAATAGTGCAACCAAGGCAGTCAGTTCCATACTATTTTTCCTCTTCCACGGCAACTGATTCTAAGAAGTTGAATATATGTAAATAGTTGAGAAGTCAAATCCAAATTCTTTCCGCCATGGGAGCAATTAAGCTTTATCTGGCATATTTCGCCTTGACAAGGGGGAAAAATCTCAATAGGGAATCCTCGAAATGTAAGGGAAAAGACCACTTTTGGGATTCGCTCGCTAACTCCGCAGCAAGTTGCGCGGAATGCGCTCGCTGTACATTTTCAAGGGGTTATAATGCCTCCGATTGTTTCGATTGTAGGCAAGTCAGACGCCGGGAAAACGACCCTTTTAGAAAGGCTCGTCCCGGAACTAAAGGCGAGGGGATACCGCATTGGTACGATCAAGCATAATGTGCACGGGTTTGACATCGACCATGAAGACAAGGATAGCTGGCGTCACAAACAGGCAGGTGCACATACAGTGGCCATCTCATCACCCAAGAAGGTGGCCCTTGTCAAAGATGTTGAGACTGAAGAGACCCTTAACAGTCTTGCGACAAAATACTTCCAGGACGTGGATATTGTCTTAACAGAGGGATACAAGCAAGAAGACAAGCCTAAGATAGAAGTATTTCGGAGCCAGGTGCATGAGACACCGCTGTGTAAGGGAGACGAGCACCTTGTAGCCCTTGTGTCTGATACCAGCCTTGACCTGGGTGTGCCCCGCTTCGAGCTGGACGATATAAGGGGCTTGGCTGGCTTTGTGGAACAAAGATTCTTGGTGAAATCATCCCAGGTCATCCGTTAACGAGCCCTAACATCTTCTCAACTTTCTAACCTCCGATAGTCGACATGAGACGGAGGCACTCTCCTTTTTCCAGGGTTTCAGCATGATGCTCCCTCGGTTTCCTGGCAATGGCTTCCCGAAACAGTACCTTCAGATCTTCATGGCTGCATCCGTTTCTAAGCGGGGTTTTGATATCCACCTCATCGTCGGCAAAAAGGCATGGGCGAAGCTTGCCGTCTGCCGTGAGCCTGAGGCGGTTGCACGAAGGGCAGAAGTGGTGGCTGAGGGGACTTATGAAACCAATCTCTCCTTTGGCAGATTCAAACCGATATCTCTCGGCGGGTCCGTCATTGGTTGAATGCGGAATCTTGTAAAGAGGCCCAAAGATCTCGAGTTCGGCCTTTATCTCGTCCGAGGATATATATTTTTCAGGCGTCCAGTTACCATCCCGCCCGATCGGCATATACTCGATGAATCGAATATGATACGGCCTTAGTACAGAAAGGTTCGCAAACCGGAGTAGTTCGTCATCATTGAGCCCCCTGATGGCCACCACATTCACCTTGATAGGCGAGAACCCGACTTCCTCAGCGACTTGAAGCCCCTCCCACACGTCATGAAAGCATTCCCGACGTGTGATCTTGGTATACTTCAAGGGGTTCAGGGTATCCAGACTTACATTGATGCGACGAATACCCGCCTCAAAGAGCGGCAGGGCCATCTCTCTTAAGAGCACGCCGTTAGTGGTGACGCTGATATCCTCGATCCGGGGGATCCGGCACACAGACTCGACTAAGTGCGCAAAATTTCTGCGAATCAGGGGTTCGCCACCTGTCAGGCGAACCTTTTTTATGCCTATATCAGTTCCTACCCGGATTACCTTCAGGATCTCTTCATAGCTCAAGATGTCGGCATGAGCGAAGAGCTTCAGATCCTTCACCGGCGTGCAGTAAAAGCATCGCAGGTTGCAGCGGTCTATGACAGAGACCCTAAGGTAGGTGATCTCGCGGTTGTAGTGATCTAAATTTGGGGCCATAGTTAGCACCTCATTTGAAGCTTACACATTGAGGATATTTGCAACCTCTCTTTCATAGCCCTCCTTCTGGGCAAGAATGTCAAGATGCAATGTCCCTATATCCTCAACGAAAAGCACCACGTCATCAAATAGTTCTCTTGTATCTATTGTTTTTATGTATTTCTTACATTTCTCACATACATCCACCCGATATCCTTTGTCCTCCTTTTCGATGAAAAAATACTTGTGCTTTTTTCTGTCTTCATTGCCGCAAAATGGGCACTGCATCCTCTTGAATCGCCATTCAAATCCACAGGATGAACAGAGGAGAAACCGCTCTCCTTCCTTTTTCCGCAGCGCTCCTATGAGGGGTTTGGATCCGCAAATGGGGCAGTAGCCTTTCCACCAACTCTTCTGATCAACATAGCCCTTAAGCTGGTCGGCATAGGCTTCAAAGATGGGGTTGATGCTATTTTTGGCCAAGAAAAGGAGGAGCTCCTTATTCAATTTGAGTTTCTCGGCTGTGGCATCGAGGTATTCCTCATCCTCGGCAACTACTTTCTCAAACAATTCCTCAAGATTTAGCTCTCCTGCATCCAGTTTTTCATTGATCTTCTTTACATCACCTGCAACTTTGTCATTCCTCTTCCGGGCAACCGCGCACAGTCCCTTAAACATGGTGGTTCCCGAATCCATGTCCAGCTTCAGGTCCTTTTTATCTATCAGGGGAAATCCCTCCCTGATTTTGAGTTTAACCATATCCTCTTTGATATCGATAGGCTCTACCTTGATCTGTTGCTTTACCTCATACTGCTCTGTCACTATACCCTTGAGGAACTCAAGCACTTCTTTATGGCTGGGCCTCTTTTGCGCAATGGCATCGATTCTTTCAATGATCCTGTCTAGCTCTTCAGGGCTTTGCCTTTCCATCTCCGAACCACCTTTCATCACTTCATAAAAGAAATAGGCTTGTCCCAGGTCTTAAACCCCGGGACAAGCCTATCCGCTTAGGTTTTAGTATAACCTATCAATGACCCATCCCGCCGTGTTCACCGGAGGGAATTCCATAGGCGCTGGAGTCATCAATAAGGAGCCATATTACACGGGTTTCGCCGCCACATCCGCCGTGGCCGTGGCCGTTTGGATAGATGTTGGCATTCGGGTACTCGGCTCGTACCTTAGCCAGCCTATCGTTAGCCGCGGCCTGTACAGAGCCTGCATTGCCAAACGTGATGGCCCCGGGTGGGCATGTCTTGGCGCATATAGGCGACTTACTACCTTCAATCCTGTCGAAGCAGAAATCGCACTTCTTTGCCTTGCCCCCATTAATTTTCGGTATGTTATAGGGACACGCATCTACGCAGTCTATATTACATTTAGTTGAATCACAGGCATCCGTGATTACAATAGCGCCACCTGCTTCAGCCACAATTGCGCCCCTGACAGGGCAGGCCTTCTGGCAAGGTGCCCCATGCATGCCTTTACAGTGCCGGCACTGATCTTTGAAGAACAGCCATTCCATGTACTTGAATGGTCTGCTACCTTCCGCCTCCGTGAACTTCACCACGGTCAATGTCTTGTCAGACATATCCGGAGGGTTCTGATAGGTGCCTTCAAACTCAGTATCCTCTGCCGGCAGTTGGTGCCAGTCCTTGCATGCCACCTGACAACCTCTACATGCCATGCATATTGAGGTGTCAATCAACATCATCTTTTCTCGCATCATGCCTCTCATTCAGAACACCTCCTTCCTTATGCCTTCCTGACCTTACAGAGGAATGCCTTATACTCTGGAATCCTGGTATTGGCACATCCCCAGTGAGGTGTTAGACGGTTAGCGCTATCGCCCTTAGCAATGCCAGCATACCCGTAATGCCAGACCAGGCCAACCACTTCAGTGTCGTTCACCGGCTTCATCCTATCGGTTACACAGGCAATGGCCTCAATTTCGCCACGGGCGGTGGTTATTATTACCTTATCCTTATTACTCACCGCACCTCCCGGCATACTGGCAGCAAGCGTTTCGCTGATCTCACAGAACATATTGGGCATAAGCTCGCATAGCCATGGCAGGTTCCTGGTCATGGCCCCTGCTTGCCAGTGCTCTGTCACACGATAGGTAGTAGCGATGCATGGGTATTCGCTAACGTCACCCGGTGTATGGCCATACATCTCGATCACAGGGCTGGTCAACGTACCGTGGCCCATAGGGTTGGCCGTTAGTGGCGTCTCCTTAGGCTCGTAGTGCTCCGGCAAAGGACCGTCTGCCCTACCCATACCATGTATTCTGGCATGTCCTTCCGGCTTCATGATGAACATGCCCCGTTCACTTCCTGGACCTGCAACACCGTCGGGGATGTCACCATCATAGTTCCATGCATTGTCCGTGTTATACTGGATGACCGGATGTTCCGTATCCCATGGTTGACCGGTGTGGCTACCGTTGCCGTCTGTTTGAACGGAGGCCCCATTGTAGATGATCCGCCTGTTAATCGGCCAGCACCATGAAAAGCTAGGATAGAGCCCGATGTTAAAGATACCGTCGACCATACTCGTACGTTTTGCATGGCACACTGTAGACATAGTTTTATCATCATTCATATACATCCCGCAGTAGAGCCAGTTTAGTGAGGTAGTGGTACCATCGCTCTTTAACTTGGTGAAATTCACAACCAGAGAGTCTTTGACGCCACTAACTAGATTCCAGCCGTTGATATCCTCGCATATCTGGTCAGCTGTAGGCTCACTTGCATACCAGTTGAGGTTATTGATAGCGACGTTCTGGGCATTTACAGGGTGGATAGCCTTAATCTCCTTACCCAGCTCATAAACGATCCCCAGATCGTGTTTGGCATCTCCCGGTGGGGTCTTCGCCGGATAGCGCCACTGTATCCAGCGGCCACTATTGGTGATACTTCCTTCCTTCTCATAGGATGCCGCCGCAGGAAGCAAGAACACCTCGGTGTTAATGGCTGCAGAATTAGCCAAGGGTCTCTTCCAGAACGATGCGGTCTCGGTCTCCCACAGGTCAGCTACCACCAAGAAATCCAGTTTTTCCAGGGCGCTTCTCTCATCGTTGGCGTTTGGCCCGCCAACTGCCGGGTTTTGTCCCATGCACAGCAATCCCTTGATCTTGCCGGCTCCCATCTCCTCGAAAATAGTGATATGGGAGGCATTGTTACCATAGGAGAGACCGTTGAGTCTGGGAAGCCAACCATAACCAAAGCTGTTAGCCGCAACAGCATTGGCCCCAAAGTAATCCTTGAGCAGGCTTACGATGTAAGCCTTATAGTTTGCCCTTTTCCACCAGTTGAGTTCAGCATCTCCTAGCTTTTTTGGTGCCCAGCAGTCTAAATACTTATCAAGCGTAGAGTTGTCTTTGCCTGCAAACCCTGGTTGCTTGAGGTATCCAGGAAGGATGTGGAACAGCAGACAGTGATCGGTTGAGCCCTGAACGTTAGACTCACCCCTGAGTGCATTGATACCACCACCAGCCACACCCATATTGCCCAAGAGGAGCTGCAGTATGGCATAGGACCTGATGTTCTGGGTGCCTACGGTATGCTGGGTGGTACCCATGGCATACATAATGGTCCCTGCTTTGCCCACCTGACCTGTCTTGGTGTATTCATCGCAGGCGGCCACATAGGCAGCCTCGTCTGACCCCGTGGCGTCAAGCACGGTGGTCAAATCGTAACGGTCGAAATGTTCCTTGGCGTGGGCCCAAACAGGCCTGCAACCTGCGAAGGTTACGTCAGCGTTCAGCTCGTCATCGTGTCTGGTTATAGTGCCTCCGTCAACGCTTTCAAGCTCGCTGAGCGCATAATCCAGCTTATTTGTATAGCTCAGATCTTGACCAGTAACCTCCACATATCTTTTTTCATAATCAGGTGGGTCACCATCTGCCGCTACGTTCACTTTATAGGTGGCATACTGCCAGGTGGATTTGTCATATGTCCCACTAAGACCGCTGAAGACACCGTCTTGTCCTGAATCACCCGGTTTCTTGAAGCCTGCATCCACCAACATAGGGGCGTTAGTATACTCCTTAACGTAGTCTTCATTTACCCTATTATTGTGAATGGCATACCTGATCATCCCCCCGATGAATGGGATATCGGTACCGGGACGAAAGCGGGCATAGATATCGGCCTTAGAGGAGGTTCTGGTGAACCTGGGGTCCGCACTGATCAGCTTGGCCCCATTCTCCATGGCCTTGGTGACATACTTAAAGGAAATAGGATGGTTCTCAGCAGCATTGCTGCCGATGATCATAATGCAGTCACTGTTTCCTATATCGATCCAGTGATTGGTCATTGCCCCTCTACCGAACGACTCTGCCAGAGCCGCAACTGTAGAGGAGTGTCAGATACGTGCCTGGTGCTCAATGTACACCATTCCCAGGGCGGTATACAGCTTCCTCATCAAGGCACACTCTTCGTTGTCATGAGCGGCCCCCCCGAGAGCGGCTATCTTGGTAGTGCGCATATTCCCATCATCAAAGCCGTCGTCCCGGGCATCTTTGATGCACTGGGCAATCTTTTGCAAGGCGGTGGTCCAATCGAGTTCCTCCCACTTGTCCTTAGGACCAGTACCTCCGCGGTGCAGCACCTTGGTCACTCGTTTGCCGGTGGGCCATACGCCTGTTGAACTAAATGTGGCCAGTTCAGCCGCCGTAGGCAATTGGTTTCCTGTCTGGTACAGTGCGCTGCCCTTGCTGCAAAGGGTACCCTTATTGATGACATGATCCGGATCGCCCTCCACATGGGTCACAGTAGAGCTCCCGTCACCGCAGGCGAATACCCCACATCCGCAAGCACAGAAAGGACAGATGGTTGACGTCTCCTCAGTGTATATAGGGGCAGTCGCATAGGCCTTTTGAATGGGCATCAGGTCAAAACCAAAGGTACCCAGCAAAAGCCCTGCTCCTGCTGCACCAGACAACTTCATGAAATCTCGTCTGGTAATATCCATAGTTTTTTTCACCCCTTTCGAGTTTTAAGAAACAATCTCTAACCTCAAAACCTAACCAGAAAAACTGTTCTCAAGCTTTCCCGTGGCATCACCCCCCTTAAAATTTATGGTTTCCTGCCAGTAACTCCTTCATCACCCCCCTTTTTCCGGTTTCGCCTCTTCTTTGTCACTCGGGGCCGGCTCTTCGATCTCTTTGCGCGATTCTTTTATGCCCGACCGGAAATTCCTGATCCCTTTTCCCAGGCCCTCGCCGAGTTGGGGTAGTTTCCCGGCCCCGAAGATAACGAAAACAATAACCATAATGATTGCCAGCTCAGAAAATCCTGGATGAAACATTTTCCATTCTCCTCTGTATTGATGAAGAAAAGCTTGACCCGGTCGCTTCCGTTTTGCTGACAACCCCTTTTTAAGACTGAACGTAATACTTTACATGTCTGAAAAAGGGCTTGACTTAAGGAGAGGGCTTAGGTAAGGAAAGGGGTTGACATACAAAAAGGGGTCTACTCCTTAGCGTATGTCGCCGGGGGACTATCAGACAAAGGACTTTGCGGTTCCCTTGATAGTCCCCCACCACTAAACCTTCCTCACCTGCACCCGTTTATATCTACTTTGTCCCCTTTATAATCTTCCCGTTTGTGCTTTCAATTAGCGGCCGTCACCCCCTGGAAGAGACTTTCATGGGAAGATATTTTGTCTCTTCATCATAAGTCTCGCAAAAAGTCAACACCAAATAATTGCCAGGAAAATACCAGCTAAAAACTGGTATTATAGAAGAGATAACAAGTAAGATCTTAGGTTTGCCTTCTTGTTCTTTAAACCAAGTTTCGCCCTAATGTTCTCTCTGTGAAACTCAACCGCCCTCTGGGACACATTTAACAACCCTGCAATCTCTTTGGTTATTTTCCCCTCCTTGATAAGACCGGCCACCTGGATTTCTCTGGGTGTAAGGCCCAAATATTTCGAGGACAACCTTTGTAAGAATGGAGAAATAATGTTGTTTAGATGTGATTCGATGATACCTGCATAGGCTATCTGATTGACATCTAATCGGGTGTTTCTTAAGGCTTTGATGTAGGGCAATACCAGTTCCTTCACGTTAGACAGAATCTTTTCTTCAAGCTCGGTCTTATCTTCCTCCCTGCGTTTCAGCAAGACTTTCAAGGCGGTGTTCACTTCCACAAGGTTTTGTGCCTGAGCCTTCAATTCTTCCTTTCTCTGCCGAAGTGCCTCTTCCGCGCGCTTGCGTTCCGTTATTTGTTCACTGAGTTGCTCTGCATAGATGATGGACTGGTCATAAGCAATTTGCAGCCGGTGAAAACTCTCTTGCAGCAACTCCTCTCCCAGCTTGCGCTTGGTGATGTCTATAATGTTTCCCATTATAGCAGGTCTTCCTCCATATTCGATGCGGGTTGCCATCATTTCGCACCAAATAGTTTTCCCGTCCTTTCCGAGTCTCTGTACCTCATAACGCTGGGGAACACCTTCTCCCCTCAGTCTCGCTGATGCTATTTGGGCAGAAGTGTCCCTTTCATCAGGAGAGATTAATGTTAAGTATTCCTTTCCAAGCAATTCTTCATGTGTATAACCATGGATTTCTGCAAATCTGTTGTTGACAAACACATACTTTCCGTCCTGGTGGATGAAGATGCCAGTAAGAGAGTTTTCAACAAGTGTTTTGTACTTCTCTTCTGATTCCAGCAGCGCCTCCGTGGCTCGCCGGCGTTCGCCATTCCTTTCTTCTACAATCTTAAAAACATCCCGGAAGAAACGGGCAGCGACATTGTCCATCAACCGGACGTGGTCTGGTTTGGTTCGAACGATCTCATGGGCTACCTCCTCACGACCCGTGAGTTCGATGATCATATTGAGATCTTTGAGCTTGTACAAATCACGGTAATCCCTTGTTGTATAAATCCCTTTTTTCCGGGCATAGCGGTAGCCCACATCCTTCGGATTGGTACACGCTACCCCGACAAGCTTCATCCGAAGCTCGTGGAGCTTTTTGGCGAATATTATATCCATAATCGCCTTGCACCCAGAACCACCACCCACAATGGCTACGTTAAGTGAGGTATCCTGTTTCATCATTTGATCCTTTTTCAAGAGCACGTCAGTGCCAATTGCCAGAAAAAAGTATTGGGGATAGCTTCATGGTTTACTATGAGTTAATATTTAACCCTTTTGCGTAACCGTTATGTCTCGTTTGGGGTATGGGATCTCGATCCCTTCTCTGTCAAACGCTTCCTTCACCTTGTCGGTCATATACGATATGGTGTCCATCCGCTTTCGGGCATCCTT
>JAUWXJ010000054.1 GCA_030616425.1 Desulfobacterales bacterium
TTCGCCATCGGCACATAGGGTGCCTCCCTTATGTAACGTGTCTCCATGCCATGGAGAAGGTGTGTCATGGTGGTGTTGCCAGCTGCAGCAATGCATGAGACGCTCTTCTTTGAGCTGCCAGTATCTTCCAAGAGCTCATCAATAACCTGATTGATCGAAGATACGACACGAGACTGCAGCTTTTTTTGCCCTTCAGGTTTTTGGGCGTAAACGATACGGGTAATGACATCGTCACCGCATTCAATCTGCTTGTTGTACTCGGCCCGTTCCGCCATTACCTTCCCGGTCTTAAGATCAATAAGCTGGGCAGATACTGTTGTTGTTCCAATGTCCAGACCGATCGCAAGATTCTGGTCAGATGTATCCCCGCCTTCTATGCGCACCAGAGTCAACGGGCGGACTTTCTCTTCTTGTGACAAAAGCGAGTCCTGCACCGGATCTCTCATCAGGGTAGCTGTGACAAACCAGTCACTTGTCCTCAAAATCTCTGACATGGTTCTAAGGCATCGTATGTCTGCAGAAATATCCTCAATATTGTGCTGCTGTCTCAGCCCCGCTGAAAAGCGAGACAGATCGCTTACATTGTCTTGCAGTGTAGGCGGGGTCAGCCGAAGGGGCAATTTTGCGGCCATGGGGTGAAGCTCCCACCCCTCAGCCAAAGGTCTTGCTTCAAGGGCAGAAATCTTCCGCTCCGCCTTGCCCATGTCGAGTTTTTGGGCCACAGGGCGCCTCAGCCCCCTTGACTCAGGAGGAATCTGCACAGTGCAGTCCGAAACCACAAAACTTTTACACGCTTGCCGCCACCCCTGCTCGTATTCTTCCTTACTTATCTTTTCGGTCTTTTCGCTATCAACCTCTCCTGCCTCAATCATCACCCGGCACTTTCCGCAAACACCCTGGCCGCCGCATGAGGCATTGATGTGAACTCCAGCCGCAAGGGCCGCCTCTAAGATGTCGGTCCCCTTGTCAACTCGAATTTCAACCTTGTCTGGCTCAAAAACAATGCTGTCTTTCACTGATCAGACCCTTCGGTTTGGTTTTCAATTTCGGTTTGGTTTTCAATTTCAGTAATTAAGGAATAGATTGAGCGATATGCGATATGGGATGTGCGATAGAAACTCCCGTATCCCAAATCTCACATCCAGTATCCAGCATCAAGCATCAAGTATCAAGCATATTGTTTTGAGTACACCGATGAGACAGCCAGTGTCACCGGCAAAACCGACTAAAAAGGCCGCTCAGACTAGGCTCTCCAAGCGGCCTTTCTATTGAAGATTCCCTGCAGCAAGCTGCAGGGAATCTTCGACCGTAAGGAAGTTTATCATTTTTAGATTGTTTGCATCCCCTTGCTCCGCACGGGCATGCAAACTTTAAACAAGGGCACTTCGTGCTTCTTTGTTTTACGGCTTGCAGCCGCTCAACAAAGCCATCTGCTGCGCAGATGGTTATTTAGGCGCTCGCCCCCGTCCGCCTACGGCGGGGAATGCGCTCGCTTATGCGGTTCATGTAGAGAGACCTTAGGTAAAAAGGGGGTTATGCAAAGATTTCGTAGAGTAACGATTTGGTCTGTGGAGGCCCTGTTTCTCAGCCTCTTAAGTGGACTCCTCTTGTACCTCGGCCAACGTCGCCTTCTGCAAAAGGGCCTCATATTCCCGGTCAACCCTCTCCTGAATCTCCTGGATGGTCTTCTTGTCCAGATGACGAAACCGCCCCTGAAGCCCTAAGTATTCCTCCACGGGTTTTGGCTTCTTGATCTTCTTCGTCAGGATATAGCGTCCATCAATGACTTCATATAATGGAAAAATGTTGGTCTGCACGGCAAGTCGGCTGATTGCAACAGCTCGCTCCGGGGCGAGACGCCAGCCTGTCGGGCAGGGGGAATAGATGTGCAGGTATGCCGGGCCTCTAATCATGGCAGCCTTTTTGGCCTTGTTCATCAGATCCACATAGTAAGCCGGGGCAGCTGTAGCCACATAGGGAATAGCATGGGCTTCCACTATGGCGGGGACATTCTTTTTCCAAGTATATTGCCCGATACTCAACTTTCCTGGCGGGGAAGTAGTGGTCATGGCGCCATAAGGGGTGGCGCTCGAGCGCTGGACACCCGTGTTCATGTAAGCCTCATTGTCCAGACAGATATAGACAAAATCGTGTCCGCGTTCCAGCGCCCCGGACAGGGCCTGCAGGCCGATGTCAGCCGTGCCGCCATCGCCGGCCATGGCAACAATCGTGGTGCGTCCTTTTGGTAACCTTCCCTTCCGCATCAATACTTTGCGACCCGCCTCGATTCCGGAGGCAACGGCCGCTGCATTCTCAAACGCCACGTGTATCCAGGGCACATCCCATGCCGTTTGCGGATACGCAGATGTAATTATCTCCATACATCCAGTGGCGCTTGCTATGATCATATTCTTTCCCATGGCCTTGAGTGCCATGCGAAGGGCGAGCACTTCCCCGCACCCCTGGCAAGCCCTATGTCCCTGGGCCAGAGGTTCAAACTTTGGCAAGGTTTTGGGGGTAAACTTTTTAAAACCTCCTGATGCAGCTTTCATCATTTTTCCCTCACTCCAATCAATTCATACGTGGGGCCCTTGCCCTTCTTGGCATATCTGATCGCCTTTTTGACCATCTCTTCAAACATATCTGTTGTGATATCGCGCCCTCCAAGGCCTGCGACAAATCCGGAGATGTTCGGCTGCCCCGCTTGCCCATAAAGTGCAGAGCGCACCTCCATGAAGACCGGCCCGCCCTGGGCACCGTAAGAAATGGCACGATCCAACACAGCCAAAACCTTCACCCCTTTAACAGCCCTTCTGAATTCTTCAAGGGGAAAGGGCCGCCACAGCCTGAATCGCATCAGACCCACAGCTATTTCCTTGTCCCGCATCTTGTCCACGGCCGTCATGGCTGTCTCACTAACAGACCCCATGGTCATTAAGACCACCTCAGCGCCTTTTGTTCGGTATGTCTCGATCGGCCTGTAGGTACGGCCGTAAAGCCTGGCAAACTCTTTCCACGCGCTCACGACCACCTTCTTGGAAGCCCTCAGGACCGATTCTATCTGCTGTTTCGCCTCAGTGTAGACTTCCGGCACCCCCACAGCCCCCATAGTAACCGGGTGCTTGGGGTCCAGAACCATTTGCGGCTTGTATGGTTTTATATATCGCCTAACCTCACGAGCGTTCAGCATCTCAATAGGCTCAATCACATGGCTCAACGTAAAGCCGTCCAGGTTCACCATCACAGGGAGTAAAACTTTTGGATCTTCGGCCACCCGAAAGGCGTGGATTATCAGATCAAAGACCTCCTGGCCGTTTTCAGCAAAGGTCTGAATCCAGCCCACATCCCGCTCAGCCATGATGTCGCTGTGATCGTTCCATATGCTTATGGGGCCCGACATGGCCCGGTTGACTACGGCCATAACGATCGGGGTGCGCAGTGCAGGGGCAATGAAGAGGATCTCGTGCATGAGGGCCAACCCCTGGGCGCTGGAGGCCGTGAAGGTTCGAGCCCCAACAGCCGACGACCCAATACACACACTCATAGCCGAGTGTTCGGATTCCACTGGAATAAACTCTGCGTCCAGTTTGCCATCTGCCACGAGTTCCGAAAGATGCTCCACAATGTGTGTTTGCGGCGTAATGGGATAGGCAGCAATCACATCTGAATCAACGGCACACGCCGCCTCACTGGCAGCCAATGACACCTCAATTCCCACTCTCTTTGGCATAACTAGTCACCCTCCATAACCATGCTAATGGCATCCTCGGGACACTCGTTGGCACAGATGCCGCACCCCTTGCAATAATTCTCGTCCCATTTGAAATACCCGCTCCTGAGAGGCAAATAGACCATGTCCGGGCAATAGATCCAGCACATTCCGCACTTGATGCATTTGTCCCGATCCGTGACAGGCCTCTGACTGCGCCAATCGCCGGTCCGCAGTTTCCTTGAGCTGCCGGGTTCTATGATGGCACAACCAATCTCGAGATTCCTCCAACCTGTAATTGCATCTACCTTCGCCAATCTCTTCACCCCTTCTCTATTGAGTTTGCTTATACGCTTGCTGCATAGCATTAATGTTTATCTCGGCAATGCGGCCAAAGCGTCCCTTGAGTGGTCTCTCCATCGATTTGATATCAACAATGCCTGTAGTCTTTATCAGGGCACCCAGCATGGTTGTGTTTGTAATAGGCCGGCCCAGGTGTTTCATGGCAATGTCCGTGGCATCCACCACGGCCATCTTGGCTTTGATACCAAAGGCTTTTCGGACTTCTTTTTCATCTTTGGAGGTATTCAGAATGACCATGCCGTTTTTCTTGAGCCCGGCTGTCACATCGACTATTTTCAGGATTGTGGGATCGAGGACCACCACAATATCTGGATTGTAAACCCTCTCCCGGGTTCGAATAGGCGCATCTGAGATGCGCACAAAAGCCATGACCGGTGCCCCTCGTCGCTCCGGACCAAAACTGGGGAAGGCCTGGGCATACTTGCCTTCATTAATGGCTGCCAGGGCAATCAACTCCGTGGAGGTCACTGCCCCCTGGCCGCCTCTACCATGGACTCTGATTTCGATCATGATAAACCCTTTCGGTTGGTGGGATTGCGGGCAGGAAGAATTCTACAGCCTTTGCCTTTAATGCATTTCCAGTAGGATGTCAAAGAAAAACTTCTCGGTTGTTGGCGTCGCCAAAGAGATCGAGCGCCTGTCTTCCCGGCTCTCCCAGGTCTTACACCACGTGAATGCTGGATTTTTGCATGGGGGTGAGACAGATTGGAAGGTACGGATATAAGCATTCAGCGATCAGCGGTCAGCTCACACAGACCCTATTCTTAGGACCGAGATTCGGCACACGGCACACACAAGCGCTTACCATCGCCTGCATCAACCATCCTGGTAGACATTGTCATCTCACCGCATTGGGCGCATGCCTCAGAACGGGCCAGAGGTGCATAGGGGGGCACAGGGATCTTGACTGCCTTGGTGTTAAAGACCGCATCAAAGGGCTTGGCAAGAAGGTCGAGAGACTTGAGCAATTTATGGCGGATCTGTTGTTTTGTGGTTGCATCGCCGGCAGCAAAGGCTGCCTCAAGCTTGTTGAACTCCTCTTGGTGTTCCCCTTCATATTGGTAATAGCCCTTGCGCGAAAAACGAAAGGCCTGTTTGTCAGTTCTATTAAGAACAGTAAAGGCGTTCTTCCCGTAATCCTTTATGATCAGATTCCCTTTGCCAACGGTTGTACCAAGAACTACCTGGAGTGCGTCCACAGCGCATGTGTCGTTTTCACTGATCGCTACGACCTCTTCGTCTTGCGAGCGATGAACGCCAAGGAGCTGTATGGCCTCTTTTGCTACTAAGTAGCCGTACACCAGGCCGGGGCACAAATGACCGTGAAATGAAATGCAGCGTTTCAGGTCTTCCGGCAATTCGTGGTTGGGTACTGATCGCTTATGGTTTGAATCATTCATAGACTAAGATGCCTCAGATGGTTATGGTTCGGATGCCTACCTGCGTTAAGTGAAATGCCACCACACCGTTGTTCAAACCCACAGTGATCTTTATGCGATTCGCCGGATCAAGTCAATACATGATGTTATAGTTGATTTGTACCGCTGCGTGTGTTATGAGACGGGGCTCCTTGGCAGAAGTCCTTAAAAGGAGTGACGGCACTGAGCCAAGAAAATTGACGTTCAAACATTATGAAGGAAGCTTCAATGTCTGTGGATAGGATACTCGAAAGCAAATTAGGCCCGGGCAGTTTAAGAAAGCTCCTGGCCCTTAATAACACTCCTCTAAATGAAATCATTGCAGACGCCATTATCAAATTTCAACCTGACTCTGTTTTTGTTTCCACTGGATCTCCTGAAGACTTAGACCGCGTGCGTGAGCAGGCCATAAAACGGGGTGAAGAAAAGCGCCTTGTTTTACCAGGACATACTATTCACTATGATGGGTATGAAGATCAGGGGAGAGACCCGGTAAATACCAAATTTCTCGCATCAGGCGGGACATCGCTGGGCCCCGCCCTGAATTCTGTGGACAGACAAGAGGGACTTGATGAAATAGACCGAATCATGAATGGTATCATGCGCGGGAAAGAAATGATCGTTAGCTTTTACTCTCTGGGACCATTGGGAACTGAATTTGCCATACCTTGTTTGCAGATCACTGATTCGTACTATGTCGCCCACAGTGAAGATATACTCTATCGCTCGGGATATGGGCTATTCAAAAACCAGAGGGGCAAGGAGGAATTCTTTGCTTTCTTGCACTCTGCGGGCGCCACAGAGAATGGGGTTAGCCGTGATATTGACCTACGCAGAATGTTTATAGACCTTGAAAACAACGTTGTTTATAGCGTCAATACACAATATGCCGGAAACACGGTTGCCGCAAAAAAATTGGCCCATCGCCTTGCCATAAGGAAGGCTGCGGAGGAGGACTGGCTTTCTGAACATTTTTTCGTTTCAGCAGTGCCCAGCTATGAAGGAGGCAAGATAACGTATATCGCAGGTGCTTTTCCAAGTTGGTGTGGCAAGACATCCACCTCCATGCTGTTCAATATTGTCGGTGATGACCTCGCCCATGTTCGGAAAAAAGATGGTAAGGTCTACGCGGCCAATGTTGAAAAGGGCATATTCGGCGTCATTAAAGATGTCAACCCTGAAGATGATCCTTATTGCCACGAACTTCTTGTGAGACCCGGAGAAGTCATATTCTCCAATGTCCTTGAGGCTGACGGCAGGCCTTATTGGCAGGGTATGGGAAAGGTTGATATCCCTTCAGAGGGATACAACCATTCCGGCCTATGGTCGCAGGGGAAAAAGGACGATAATGGTAAATCGATTCCCGTTTCCCATGATAACGCCCGATTCTGTGTCGCCTTGGAAGGGGTCGAAAACTATGACTCAACGCAGGTGGTTGAGCTAGAAGGGATTGTCTACGGGGGACGTAGCTCAAAAAGACCGGTGCCTGTATCACAATCGTATGGTTGGGTCCACGGCGTGTTTTATGGTGCCAGTATCGAATCTGAGCCCACGGCTGCTACTGTCGGAGGCTCAAGTGCTAAAGTAATTATCAATCCCATGGCCAATACGGAATTCGTATCCATACCTATTGGCAAATACTTGGAAAAACACGTGCAATTTGCAACAGAACTAAAAGAACCGCCAAGGATATTTTATGTAAATTACTTTCTGAGGGATGAAGCAGGAGAATTCTTGAACACCAAGATGGACAAGAAAGTCTGGATCAGGTGGATTGAAAGAAGGATTAATGGGGAGGTAGGAGCCTATGCAACACCGACCGGCTTCATTCCCGGATATGAGGACCTGGCTGAACTCTTTAAGAGAGAATTAGGGGCAAGTTACTCGCAAGATCAGTACGAACTTCAGTTTGTGATGCGTGTGCCTGAACTCCTAGAGAAGCTTGAGATTGTAGAGAAGTTTTATCAAGAAGAGACAAGTGTTATTCCAAAAGAAATCTTTGAGATGATTAACGCCCAAAGAGGTTTGCTCCTCAAAGCTCAAAAGACATATGGTAATAACCATATATCACCATTCAAGTTCGAAAACTATGGAGTCCCTGAATCTTTGACCCAGCCATTCTGAGACCTTTGCAAAACATCCCCTTTTGCCCAATCTCTACGTCAGACTCAGATTTCAATCCTCAAAATACTAAAAGTATTCCTGTGGTTAAAATCCTCGTCTTCCTTGACCTTGAACCAAATTGAATGTTTTGCAAAGGTCTCATTTTGATATCGGATCTTTATTCTGCCATCCGCATTCCGAAATGGAGTCCTTATCCCACAAAGGGCCTGCGAAGTATGGTGTCTTTGAGCCAGAACCTGTCATCCTTTTCAGGGTGCTGTATGTTATAGTGCAGACCGCGACTCTCCTTCCTCAACATGGCACTCTGTATGATGAGATCAGCAACCAAAGCTATGTTTCGTAGCTCTATCAAATCCGAAGTAATCTTGAAATCCCAGTAATACTGACGGATTTCTTTCTCGATTGTTCCAATGCGGTTTCGGGCACGCAGCAGTCGCTTGTTGGAGCGCACGATCCCCACGTAGTTCCACATGGACCGTCTGATCTCGTCCCAGTTGTGGGAAACCACGATTGCCTCATCACTGTCTGTGGTGCCCATGGGATCCCAGGGAGGCAAGTCACGACAAACCTCGCCATTGATCGACTCCAAGTCCGTTACCGCCTGCTGAGCTGCCCTGTGGGCATAAACTACGGCCTCAAGAAGGGAGTTGCTGGCAAGCCGGTTGGCGCCATGGAGCCCCGTGCACGCTGTCTCGCCCACGGCATAGAGCCTGTCTATGTCAGTCTTGCCGTCTATGTCTACCAACACCCCGCCACATACGTAATGGGCTGCAGGGACCACTGGGATAGGCTCTTTTGTCATGTCCATGCCGAGGGAGAGGCACTTCTGATAAATGTTCGGGAAACGCTCCTGAATAAATCCAGGGTCTTTGTCCGAGATGTCCAGATAGACGCAATCGTCTCCGCTCTTTTTCAGCTCACCGTCAATGCCTCGGGCCACAATGTCTCTGCAGGCCAGATCCTTCTGTGGATCGTAATCTGCCATGAAGGCCCGACCTCGTGAATCGATCAGCACCCCACCTTCCCCCCTGACCGCCTCAGAGATAAGAAAGTTCTTGGCCTCGGGATGATAAAGGCATGTTGGGTGAAATTGCACAAACTCCAGGTTCGCCACCAAGGCACCCGCCCGGTACGCCATAGCAATCCCATCGCCCGTGGCGATATCTGGATTGCTTGTGTAGAGGTAAACTTTCCCAGCCCCGCCCGTGGTCAGAACGGTAATCTTGGCATGAAACGTATGAACCTCATCAGTCTTGGTATCCAGCACGTAGGCGCCGCAACATATGTCCTCATGGGCGGCGGTCACAACCCCCCGCTTCATCCTCATAGAGTAGGTGATCAGGTCCACCGCAATATGGTTTTCAAAAAGTCCGATGTGCTCGTGTCTGCGAATACTATCCACAAGCGCCTGTTCAATAGCGTGGCCGGTGAAATCTCCTGCATGCACAATCCTTTTCTGCGAATGCCCCCCCTCCAGACCAAGATCGAATTCCTGGTTGCCTGTGTTCTCCTGCGTGAACTCAACGCCCCACTCCATGAGTTCCCGGACTCGTTCAGGGCCGCTCTTTACAACCATTTCCACAACGTCTCTTCTGCATAGTCCATCACCAGCCTTGAGCGTGTCTCGAATATGAAGATCAAAAGAATCGTAATGACCAAAGACCGAGGCAATACCCCCCTGGGCATAATTCGTGCTGGTCTCCATGGCCTCTTTCTTGGTGACGATGGCTACCTGCCCATATTCGGCTACCTTCAAAGCAAAGCTCAGACCGGCAATGCCGCTTCCGATGATCAGAAAATCAATCTTGTATTCCATGGTTTGTCACCAGAACTCAGGGACTTGGCCCCAATGGAACTCTGCCTTCGGCGGAATGGAGGTATTGGAGAAAGGGGAAGGCTTGTTTCGAAAATATCAGGTCCAATCTGATCACATCAGCTGAAGAATAACCCGGCCATGGTCAATGAGCCCCTTACAGCAGCGATGACCGACGCCTGGGACGTCGAACAATAAATCCGACAATAAACCCCGCAAGAAGGACCCCGGCTCCAACCACAAACCATCGTAAGGTTTGAGCATCTTGAAGGGCGCCCAACTTCTCTTCAAGTTCTGCCAGCCGATCGCTTCTTGCTACAAGATCCTGAGACGCCTTATCATATGAAGCCTTTAAGGAGAGGAATTCTGAAGATTCGCTCTTAAGGGTTTCATAGGACCTTTTCAGAGTATTTGCGGTATTTGTCTGCTTAGACAGGGCTTTCTGGAGGTCGTTTTGTTCTCTCTTGAAACGAGTATTTTCCTCAATTAGGGTTTTCGCCTGCTGTCTAAATATTTTGTTCTCACTCTTGAGTTTTGCGATAACCTCCCTGCTGGGTGGCCCCGGGCTCAAATAGCGACTCAATATCCATCCTTCTCTCTCATCCGAAAGCCGTACCCTGGACCAACCGCTTTCCAATTCTTCCAGCACCTCAACCCGATTGCCGGTTTTTGGCATGGCAATAATTTTGCGGTCTATCCCTGGACCGGTTCGAACCATAACATGTATATTATCTGTAATATACATAGTTGTTTCCGCATGGGCCGGTATTGCAATTAGAAAAAAAGAGACAAAGAATAAAATACCAAGTTTCATAGTCTTAACAATGCATTATGTTGACTAAGTATCCTGAAGTCGATTTTCGTGGTACCCTATTGAATAATCCGCTCGTTGTCAATAATTTCTTTTGAAATCAATTGAATAACATGATATAATGACTATTTTAGGAAGTATGATTATATATGACCTACAATGTCCGAATGGCCATACCTTCGAGGGGTGGTTTGAAGACCGAAAGGCCTTCAAGGATCAGAGCCGGAAAAAACTGATAGTGTGCCCGGTATGCGGTGACACCTCGGTTGAGGTACTTCCTGCAAGATTCTCCATAAAGGGAGGCCCAACCTTATCGGAAAACGAGGAGAACAAGTCTGAAGAGAGGGCGACCGTAGAGAAGTTCGTGGAATTCTTGGAAGATAATTTTGAGGATGTCGGAGCGAAGTTCGCCCAGGAGGCTTTAAAGATGCACTACGATGTCACTGAGAAGCGCAATATCAGAGGAACCAGTACCGAAGCCGAAGAGGAAACGCTTAGACGAGAAGATATTAAGTTTTTCAAAGTGCCCATCCCTCGACTTGACTCCTGAGCCCACCGCCCTGCCAACAGGCTATCCACCGACTTCAGTTCCATAGTTTCTTGTTTTGAGCGGCGCAGTCGCGTTATATAAAATCGTGTAGCGATTTTATCTTCATTCAAGCCAGAAAATCTTGGTCTCAGGAATGCTCAACTCGACCAAATTCTCGTGAATATCATCTTTTGCGTTGATCGATGTGACAATTATCATGTCGTATTCTGGTTCCGTCAAGCTTGAAGGATGCATGATAGTAAAGCCGAGTAACCGCTCTCCGGATTTCATGTCATCCACAATCCCTACCAATTCCAGGCTCGTCTCCTTAAGAGTTAAATACGCGATTTCCGCGAGATCGCTGGCACCATAGAATACAACTCTTTTGACCCCACTATTCTCCAGAGCCCTAAAAAGCGTCTTCAATTTTCCCAGTGCTGTCTTATAAAAATGGTAGGAATATTGTATAAATTCATAGGTCAACCGGGTCTTTTCGGCAAAGCCATGCGGGGTGAGTATGTACCTGGCCCGATTCTTGGGGATGGTGGTGATCTTGAAATATCCCTTATGCGCAAGACGCTTGATAAAGGAGTTCACCAATCCAAGAGAGATATTAAGTTTTCTGGCTAAATCCCTCTGGCTCTGGCTGCTGTCCTTCTCGATCTCTTCAAGTATCCGAAGTGCATTGATATCGTGATGGTCCATTGGAAACCTGCCGCCTGCGAATGTGTGACCGGCTCGCTCCCTGCAAGCCCTGTCCTTCAGGGCGGGGTCAAGGGGAGCTATACAAAAATATTTATCTTCCTTACCGGGCTGCGAAGCACTGCCGTAAGGCAGAACCCTCGCCCTTCAGGGCGGGGAGGCTTCACATTTAGAATATAGGCGTTCATAATATGAACATACTACAGGCCCTTTGTCAACAATAAAATTAGGACTTAAGTTTTGTACTCTGTTTAACTATTTGAACCAACTCGAAAAATCTACGTAATCTTTCTTCAAGACTATCACTTTACTACTAGGGATAA
>JAUWXJ010000169.1 GCA_030616425.1 Desulfobacterales bacterium
ATCACATCAACTCTTGTATCTGGTGCCAGCCTGTCCAGATCTTTCAATAAGTAGGCGGAAAATCCGGCTGAGCGGAAAATTTGGTAAACGGATCCGGCACGGTTTGGATCCCTGGGTGCAACAATAAAGAGAAGATCCGAAAACTCTTCTTTCATCCTTGAAAACGCATCGACAAGGATTGTTTCTTCCCCTTTATGGGTGCTGCCTGCCACCAAGACATTCTGCCCGGGCCGTATATGCATGGATCTCCTTAATTTTTGCAGTTCCACCTTGGGTATGGGGTCGTATTTTTGATCGAATTTAAGGCTGCCAGTCTTTGTAATCCTGTTTGAAGGGACTCCAAGATGTTCGAAACGCCGGGCATCCTCCACGGTCTGGGCGCATACCTTAGAAAATGTCAAAAACAACGGTTCCATAAAAAAGGATAGGCGCCGGTATCCCGAAAAAGACCTGTTTGAAAGCCTTGCATTTACCAGTGCCACGGGAACCTTGCGCCTTTTCATTTCAAACAGAAAATTAGGCCAGATATCCGACTCAACTATGACTACAATGGCAGGATCTACTTTGGCTGAAATGTGTTTTACGGAAAACGCCAAGTCATAGGGAAAGAAAAAGATTGCGTCCACATAGTCTTTCAAGAGCCTATTTGCTATTTCAATGCCTGTTTTAGTGGAAACTGAAAGAACGATATTATTATCTCTCAAACAACCACTTAATCCCTTAACCAGAGGAACTGCTGAGATGACCTCTCCCACTGAAAGTGCATGGATCCATACCGGCTTACTGTCCGGTTTGTGGGATCTATTCTCCGAAATACCCTCTGGAAGAGCTGCAAGTCCCAGTCTCGGAAGAAGCGTTTTCCGCCTCTTATCGGACGCCAGCATCATTGGGACTATCAAGGGAAATCCCAGCACAATCCCTGTAAACATCAAAATATTATAGAGAACGATCATTCTTTGGCCTTTTGCAGGATCTCTCTGATATAAGGAAGAATATATATGTCTTCTCTGTTGAAACAAGAGAGTGCTCGGGACAATATCTCTATTCGACGTTCCACTGCTTCAGATCGATCAATAAAAATCTTGTGTTTCCCTTTGACCTTGCACAAACCTCCAGTGGCCAAGAAATCCGTATTTTCAAGTTTTTCATAGACAACTTCAACACCGAGTTTCAAAGCAAGATCTTCAAGATATTCCAAAACCTTTCTGGTCTCCATGTTCATCAACTAAACTTACAGCGATACTATTCATACATCAAGGATTAATTCATTACGGGATAGCTGCATTTTCATATTTCCTTAATCGTATAGATTTTTGTTTGTCTCTGCTTTCTGACTATAGTAATGGTTCTCGGTTCTCTCAACTCTAAGCTTTATTTTTGGTGGTCCAAGTAGTATTAACAATTTGTCCCTGTATTCTTACACGAATAGACTCAGCCAGCTTTATTTTGAAAAAACCGGTCTCCGATCATTTATAATGAGCGCAAAACAGGAACGTGTTTGTAAAGGAGGAGGGCATGGATAAAGATCAAATAGCGGAAATAATCTGGAAAAGATTGGGGTTGGAAGATCAGGATTGGTCGATTATTGAAAAGAACCCCCAATTCCAGCAACTTTTTCGAAATGCTATCGAGGCATCCAAATACCGATTGGTTGCTGAAGTTATTGAGTCTCAAGGCTGTCATTCAGGGCAGGTTGTTGGCCAGAGGCTTATCTTCGACAACTCAGGTAACCTGGTTACCAAAGAAAAGACATGCTTTTATTCCTCCTAGCCCCTCTCTAAACGTCTTGCAAAGGCCCTGGCTCGCTCCAGATCCTCGGGGGTATCGACACTGAAAGGAATATAGTCGTGTGCTAATACGACCTTTATTCTGAAGCCATTTTCTAACGCTCTCAGTTGTTCAAGGGACTCAGATCTTTCCAGAGCAGTGGGCTTCAACTTGGAAAAGGTAAGGAGAAATTCCTTCTGGTAGGCATATATTCCGATATGTTCACATACACGGTGTCCTTCTTCATGCCTGGGATAGGGGATGAGAGAACGAGAGAAGTAAAGAGCAAAACCTGATCTGTCAGTTACAACCTTAACCACATTTGGGTCACGAAAGTCCTCCTTATCCTTTATTTCGTGCATGAGTGTGCACATGGGGAGCTTGCTATCTTCCAGGAGCGGAGAGGCCACTTCATCGATCATTCCTGGATTTATGAATGGTTCATCGCCTTGAATATTGACGACAACTTGAACATCCAAATTCTCTGCGACTTCTGATATTCTATCTGTTCCCGTTGGATGATCTTTCGAGGTTAGTACTGCTTTGCCGCCGAAATTGTCCACAGCCTCCTTGATTCTTATATCGTCAGTTGCAACGAGGGCATCATCCAGAACGGAGGACCTTATCACATTTTCGTAGACATGCTGGATCATCGGCTTTCCATTAATATCTGCCAATGGCTTACCCTCTAACCGGGTGGAATGGAATCTCGCTGGAATGATTCCTATGGCCTGTTTCACATGACCTCCTTTTGGATCGTATGATCGAATCTTGCCTCTTCCCTCACTCGTTCGACCATCAACTTTCTATTGAGAATCCTCGAGTCTGGGTAGGGGTGGGTTCCCTGGCCGCAGCAAATACCCGGTCTCTTTGTGCCGGCTTAACGTTTTTGACGATCCATTCACGAACCTTCTCTCCTGCGGGGAGTGACTGCTTGTAGCTCATGAAGTCAAGGCGCACATCGAGGGCATCTGCCACCATAGTGGCAAGCAATGGCCAGATTTCGCCAATATCTCCTACAATGGGAAGGCTGCCCGGAATCCTCGCAAACCCTGACATTTCCATCCGGAAGGGGATGCGCATAAACTTGGTTTTGGGAAGCCCTTTATGCACTGCTTCGCTGACCATTTTTGATTTGCGTTCCTGCATCCATGCCTTCTCCAGGTTGGGATCGAGATCGATACGCACAATCTTTTTGTCAGCGAGGGAATAGGTCCATCCCTCTTCCCAGTCGGCCCATACCCCATGGCCAGTGAATCGTTCAAAGGGACCGTCATGGACTTCCTGTGACAGGGCGAGGGCAGATTCGATAATCACATCCGCACTGCCGAGGAGCTTCGCGATACGGTAGCAGCGCTCCGAGATAGAGAGAGAGTCCCCTATGGCAAGCCCCACTTCACCGCCTCCCACCAGTTGGGGCACAGTAACCAGCACGGGAACATTGTGCTCGGCTCCAGCCCCGATCATGGTGAGCCGATCGGCGCCGTAGCCCGCCATCTGCTCAAAAGGGACACCGCAACGCTTCGCCAGCGCAAGGATATCCCGAGCCAGCCGTTCTGTGCGAAGACCGGTGGGGTATGCCATGTTTCCAGCGACCTTGATGACAATGTTCCCCTTTGCCCTGCGCATCTTCTCGTAGAGGGCCATATCAATCGGAAGTTCCCGCTGAATTTCCTCGAGACCTTCTTTGGACAGAATACTGGCTTCAAAAAAACCGTCTGAGGGGAGCTTTTCCGGGTCAAACCCAAAGCTCACACCATCAAATCGTTTTACCTTTTCCAGCGTGCCAGCGATCTCATGATTGATCACTGCGGAGCTCGTCGATACACCATCGATAATTCCCTTGTGGATAAGTTCCGCGATAAGCGTAGTCACACCCTCATGCAGATTCGGGCCGCTGCCCACCACAGCTACCACCTTGTCTCCCTTTTCCTTGGCCTTAACGATCAACTTAGTGGCCCGCTTGAGCCTGGCCTGAGCCTTTTGGGGAAGGCTTTTGTACATACTTTCAATTGTGTTTCGGTCAATGGCCATGAATTAACCTCCTCTTGCACACATTTTTAGATTATTGCCGGACCCAAACCTCAAACCAATCCCGCTATCACCCTGGCATGTTTTTCCGCAGCATTTTGGTTCCTTTTGACGGCTTCCCGCCCTCGCACACCGCACGTTTTCAAGGCATCAGGATGTCTGAGAAACCAGATGGCCTTTTCAGCCAACATTTCAGGGCTCGATATGGGTATACCCGCACCGACCTCCTCTAACAGTGTCTTTGCGTCTAGAAAGTCCTCCATGGAGGGACCGTAAAAGACGGCTTTTCCCCAAACCGCTGCTTCCAGGGGATTCTGCCCTCCCAGCGACACAAGGCTTGCTCCGCAAAACACGACGGTTCCAACGCTATAAAGCTTAAAGAGTTCTCCAAAGGTATTGATGACCACGACCCGCTCTGTGCGCTTTGCCCCGTCACTGTTTAGTTGACTCCGGAGCTGATACCCAAAGCCACGTCTTTTGAGCAGGGATCCAATCTCAGGTGTTCGTTCAATGTGCCTGGGTGCAATAATCAGAACGGTATCGGGAAATTCTTTCAGGATTCTTTCATAAGCATCCAGCACCATGGCCTCCTCACCCCCACGGGTGCTGCCTGCAACAAAGACCGTATGTGAGGCATCAAGATTCAAGATTTGCCGCATTTCTGTTTCCATGACAGGGTCTGCAAGGTTCACGAGGAGATCATATTTTGCATTGCCGTTTATCTCAACTTTTTTTGGATCAGCTCCCATTGCCCTGATGCGAGTCCCATCTTCTTCCAATATCATGCTGAATACATCCACGTTTCTTAAGGCTTCACGAAAAAAGGGCCGAAGCTTGAGATACCCCCCGATCGATCTCACAGAGATTCGGCCATTGACCAAGGCGATTTTGATTCCCATCCGCCGCGCTTCGGTAAGCCACGCAGGCCAGATTTCTGTCTCCATAAAAACCAGTATATCTGGACGCACACGGGAAAGCGCTTTGCGCACTGAAACAATAAAATCGATTGGCGCATAGACGACGGGGGTATCTTCTCCCAAGGTCTCCATTGCAAGTTTACGGCCGTGTTTGGTGGTCGTTGAAACCACGACTGAGCAGCCTGGCAGGATCTCCCTGAGAACCCTAATGATAGGTGCCGCCACTTTGACTTCTCCCAGGGACACCGCATGGATCCAGACACGGGGC
>JAUWXJ010000120.1 GCA_030616425.1 Desulfobacterales bacterium
GATCTGAAGTATTGATCTGGAAGGTCGTCAATCAACTTATACGCCAATGTGTGACCTTTTGTGAAAACGCTTGGTTCTACCAATTCATATCCACTACTTAACAACCAATCTTCTGGAACAAATTCATAGCCTTTTGAAAAAAACCTCTTTATGGCGATTAGATCTTTAGACGGGTCTCCTCTTCTCCCTTTAAGAACATACCCTTCGCTGATGAGCTCTTCCAAGTATTCAATATCTCTTATTGGCTTCACAGTGGACATAGATTGCTCCCTCAATGATAGGGCTTTATTTAATAAGGACGTAAGTGGTCGTCTACACTCTTGACAAAGAGAGGGATCGTTGTCAAGAGTGTGCAAGCTGTTGCCCTAAAAAGCTATCGAGACAAGCTTCAGTGAGTCGCGAAAAAATACCAACATTTTTGAGGGTTATTTGAACAGCAGCCCCCTAAAACTTATTGAATGGAAGGTAACGGTATGTTATCAAGCTATAACTTTTTGAAGAGAATTACGAGATATGTTTTTTTTGATGAGTGGGTATTCCGAACAGATTAGGCGTTAGCAGGGAAACACCTTCCGTGAAAACTATCAGGGCAGCCGTCATACAGTTTGACATCCGCAGTGGTGAAGTTGAATCGAACCTGAAGATAGCCAAACAGCGCATTGTCACTCTTGCAGATCAGGGTGTGCAGCTTGTTTTGCTGCCAGAGATGTGGTCAACCGGTTTTGCAAATGAGCGCCTCAAGGAACTTTCTGAGACAACACCAGGGGTACTAGAAGATCTGTCCAGGGTGGCAAAAAAGCTGCATTTGACTATCATTGGGTCTTTGCCTGAAAAGAAGGGAACAGGGGTCTACAACACCGCCTATGTTATAGACAGGGACGGATCTATTGCAGGTACTTATCGGAAAATTCATCTCTTTTCTCCGACCCGGGAAGAACGGTATTTTAGACCAGGCCGTAGGGCTGTGGTTTCAAAGACTTCTCTTGGTCCTATAGGTCTTATGATATGCTATGATCTAAGATTCCCGGAGCTGTGCCGGTCTCTTGCGCTTAGAGGAGCCAAAATGGTGGCTGTTATGGCCGAATGGCCGGCCGAACGTGTGGCCCACTGGGAGGTGCTTCTCAAGGCCCGGGCCATTGAAAATCAGCTTTTTATCCTTGGGGCGAACCGGTGCGGGGCAGATGGGGACCTGGCTTATGCAGGTCATTCACGTATTATATCCCCTTTCGGGGAGGTCGTGGCAAGGGCTGGAAAACGGCCAGCCACACTTCTGGCTACTATCGATTTACGCACAGTAGAGCAAACCAGAAAACAGATCCCGTGTTTAAAGGAGCGGATGCCTGAAGCCTATGAGTGAGAAGATCTTTGGACGTGAAAAGCTCAAGGAGAAGGTTCAAGCCTTGAAAAGGGAAGGGAAGAGGATTGTTTTCACCAACGGCTGCTTTGAACTTCTTCACATAGGCCATGTGCACTATTTAAGTGCGGCCAAGGCCGAAGGGAATATCCTTGTGGTAGGCGTAAATTCTGATCGCTCTGTTCGCGAGATCAAAGGGCCGAGGCGCCCGGTTATGCCTGAGAATGAGCGTGCTGAGGTCTTGGCATCTCTGGCGTGCGTGGACTTTGTGACACTCTTTGACGAGCCGGACCCTCTGGTGACGATTCGTACCCTGATGCCTGACGTGCTGGTCAAGGGCGCGGACTGGGAAGAGGACGCTATTGTGGGGAAAAATGTTGTAGAGGCAAATGGTGGGAGGGTAGTGCGGATTCCGTTGACACAGGGAGCCTCCACCACCGGTATCATCGAGAAGATCTTGACTAATTACCGGGAGTAAGCAAGAGCAAGTGATTTTATCTCTCACAGAGCCCACAGAGCCACAGAGTTTTTTAAGGAAAAATTATCTCAGTGATCTCTGAGAGCTCGAGCGACCGGAGGGAGCGGGCGAGAGTTTTGATTCAGGTGTGCCGGGGTTACCTTCTGAAGAGGTAGAAAAGGAGTGTCAGAATAATACTGATGATAATGCATGTAATAATGGGAAAGTAAAATCGGAAGTTCTCTTTTTTGATCAAGATGTCGCCGGGCAGTTTTCCAAGCCATGGGACCTTTGGGGTCAGGACCAACAAAACCCCGATGCCAGCTATGACAAGCCCCATGATGATGAGAATTTTTCCAAGGCTAGATAATGGATTCATGGTTCAGGTGTTGTATGAAAGAGTGATTTGGAAGAAAAATAATTAAATTTCTTACCATTGTCAAGCTGGCACAGGCGAAGGGTGGATGAAAACTGACCGCTATAAAGGCTTGATTTAAGCCGAGGTGGCAATGTAATGCGAAAGAGAATCCTGAACCGGAATGTCGGTGGATAACATTTCTTTCATGAAAGAGCTATTTCAAAAAAAAGTCGAGATATTGTATCACACAAAGGCAGGGTCAGGCTATTTTAAAATAGGTCTTGCCTTCCCAGAGCTGGCCAGGATTTCCCGGCCAGGACAGTTCGTAATGGTCAGGCTCCCTGACAGGTATATTCCGCTCCTGCGCAGACCTTTTTCTGTTCATAACCGCCTCGTTGAAGGGGATGCGATTAACGGGATTGAACTCTTGTACAAAGTGGTAGGAGAAACTACCCAGGCCATGTCTGAGCTAAAGGCCGGAGACCTCTTGGACGTCCTGGGTCCTCTGGGAAACGGGTTTACTTTCCCTGAAGGCATCCAAAACGTGTTTCTTGTAGCTGGTGGCGTTGGGGTGGCTTCACTTTACTATCTTGCCCTTGATCTTGCGGAGCGCCGGGCTGTTAGACCCACGGTTTTTCTGGGAGGGTGCTCTGCTACTGATATTCTGTGTAGAAAAGGATTCGAGTCTATAGGTTCCAGGGTTCAGATTACAACAGAAGACTGCAGCCTTGGCGAAAAGGGTGTTGTTACATCGCTGGTTCAAAAGGCGCTTGAGGTCGATGGAAAGCCCCAGATGATCTATGCCTGCGGCCCGACCGGGATGCTGAAGGCAGTCAGTGATTTAGCCCGCACTTATGATGTTTCGTGCCAGATCTCCCTGGAGACGGTCATGGCCTGTGGTTTTGGGGTCTGCCTCGGATGTGTGGTTGAAAAGACCGGGAGTCCAGGGGCTTATCTTCATGCCTGCACGGATGGGCCGGTCTTTGATTACCGTGCCATCCGTATATAGGCTTTCATAAACTTTGTATGTTTGCTGTTAGAGTAAAGCGTTTTTGGAAATTCTATCCGCCTGTGGAGAGATGGAGTGTTGTAGTACTGGAGTGGTGGGTACCAAAAGTGGTCTGCCGAAGACGGACTTTGTTACTCCAAATCCAGTACTCCAGTACTCCATTGCTCCAATACTCCATTCGGGTGTCTATTGCCCTTTGGCTGATCTTGTGGCATAGGTGGTTGCCGAATTATTCGAGTTCGTGTGAAGAGAGAAACTATGCAGAAAGAATACGACCCTGAATACGTAGAATCCAAGTGGCAGAGGATCTGGGAAGAGAAGCAGTTGTTCAGGGTAGAAGAGGACCCAACCAAGAAAAAGTATTACTTGCTGGAGATGTTTCCGTATCCGTCAGGTAACATACATATGGGACACGTGCGCAACTATGCGATCGGAGACGTAGTGGCGCGATACAAACGCATGCAGGGCTACAACGTGCTTCATCCCATGGGGTGGGATGCCTTTGGAATGCCGGCTGAAAACGCGGCCATTGCCCACAACGTACACCCGGCCAAATGGACGTATCAAAACATTGACGTCATGCGGTCCCAGCTAAAGCGCCTCGGGTTTAGCTACGACTGGGACCGTGAACTGGCTACATGCAAGCCCGAATATTACCGTTGGGAACAATGGCTCTTTGTCAAGATGTTCGAAAAGGGAATGGCGTATAGAAAAAAATCTTTTGTGAACTGGTGCGAAAACTGCCAGACGGTCCTGGCCAATGAGCAGGTGGAGGCCGGTTTGTGCTGGCGGTGCAGCCAGGTGGTGGTCCAGAAGGAGTTGGACCAATGGTTCTTGCGTATCACCGATTATGCCGATGACCTCTTGGAGTATTGTGACCGCATCCCGGGGTGGCCGGAAAAAGTGGTGACCATGCAGAAAAACTGGATTGGAAAAAGCGTTGGAGCTGAGATCCATTTTCCTTTGGAAAACCGCGATGGCCATATTCCGGTGTTTACGACTCGTCAGGACACGGTTTTTGGTGCCACCTTTATGTGCATGGCTCCCGAGCATCCGCTAGTTGCAAGGCTTGCCGCAGGAACCGAGCAGGAAGCCGAGGTTCAGGGCTTTATTGAGCGCATGAAGCGCCAGGACACAGCCAAGCGCACATCTGATGATTACGAAAAGGAGGGAGTCTTTGTAGGCGCGCATTGCATTAACCCATTTACCAAGCAGCGGATGCCTATCTTTACAGCCAACTTTGCACTGATGGAATACGGAACCGGCGCAGTCATGGCAGTGCCGGCCCATGACCAGCGAGATTTTGAGTTTGCCCGAAAGTATGGCCTGGAGATCATTGTAGTAATACAGCCTAAAGGCGAAGCGCTTGATCCGGAAAGCATGACCGAGGCCTATATAGACGAAGGGATATTGGTTCGATCTGGGCCTTTTGACGGGTTGGAAAATGTAAAGGCCTTTGACGCCATTGCAGACTATTTAGAAGAGAAAAAGACTGGGAAAAGAACAGTCAGTTTCAGACTCAGGGATTGGGGGATTTCACGTCAAAGGTACTGGGGTGCCCCTATCCCTGTGGTGTATTGCAAAAAATGCGGGGTGGTACCGGTCCCGGAGGAAAATCTGCCAGTTATGCTCCCTGAAGATGCTGGGATGCTGGAAGGGGGAAGATCTCCCTTGCCGGAACTGGAGGGCTTTGTAAAGACGTCGTGCCCCGCATGCGGTCACCCTGACGCCCGTCGCGAGACCGACACCATGGACACCTTTGTGGAATCTTCGTGGTATTTTGAACGGTATTGCAGTCCCGGTCACGATAAGGGAATGTTTGACAAAAAAGCCGTGGGATACTGGATGCCTGTGGACCAATACATTGGGGGTATTGAGCACGCTATCTTGCATCTCCTTTATTCGCGCTATTTTACCCGGGTGCTCAGGGACTTTGGCCTTGTGACCTACAAGGAACCCTTTACACGTTTGTTGACCCAGGGGATGGTCTGCAAAGAGACCCACAAATGTCCTGACCACGGTTTTTTGTATCCTGAAGAGGCTGTGGTAAAAGACCAGAGTCGAACTTGCAAACATTGCGGTAGCGAGGTTGGGGTTGGACGGATCGAAAAGATGTCCAAATCAAAAAGGAACGTGGTCGATCCTAATACCCTGATAGAGAAATATGGGGCCGATACCCTTAGGCTTTTTTGTCTCTTTGCAGCGCCACCGGAGCGGGACCTGGACTGGAGCGATCAGGGGGTAGAAGGTGGTTATCGCTTTCTCAAGAGGATATGGCGGCTGGTGGCAGAGCATGTAGCCGATGTTCAGACGGCAAAGCCCTTTGATGAAGAGAAAGAGCTTACTGGCGACCTGAAAAGACTTCACAGAAAGATCCATCAGACCGTTAAGCGCGTGACAAATGACATTGAAGCAAGGTTTCACTTCAACACAGCAATCAGTGCGGTGATGGAGCTTGTCAACACAATACACGCTGTCAAGGCAGGCATCCTTTCGACGCCAGAGGGGGCTTCTGTCTTGAGATTGGCCTTAGAAACTGTCATAGTCCTACTGTCGCCTATTGTGCCGCATTTGACCGAGGAATTGTGGGAGGCGCTGGGCAACTCCGGAAGTGTGCTTGAGACTTCCTGGCCCACATATCGTGAGGAGGCTATTGCAGAAGACGAGATCCTGATTGTTGTGCAGGTTAATGGCAAGGTGCGGAGCAGGCTTAATATTGCTGCTGATGCGGATGAAGAGGCAATAAAGACGGCGGCTCTGGCCGATGACAGGGCTGTGGCGCGTATTGCGGGGCGGCCGGTGAAGAAGGTTATAGTGGTACAAAAGAAACTGGTGAATATTGTGGTATAGCTGGATGCTGGTTACTTGATACTCGATGTACGATACGGCGTGCAGGATCAAGCGATTTTGGAGTTTGGACTGCAAGTGACAAATGATGGATGACGACTGACCAATGACCAATTTGATCGAGAAACAAGACGGTTATCTAAAGCAAGTAGCCAAGGTAATGATTACTCTCGCTCTCTTTGTTGCCGTTGCAGCCTGTGGATATCAGTTGAAGGGAACTGGCCTATCCCCACCTGAAGGCGTGCGCACAATCTCGGTTACTGTATTGGAGAACCGGACATCGGAGTCAGGGATTCAGACCTTCATTACGAGCGATTTGGCGTATGAGTTTACCCGAAGCAAGGTGCTAAGTGTAGTGGACAAGGAGACCGCAGATGCGGTTTTGAGCGGCACTGTAGAATCGATGGGTGTGGATACAATATCGCACACCGCCAGTTACGGTTCTGGTGAACGCCGTGTTACGATCACGCTCAACTTAACCCTGAAGTCCCGAGACGGCAAGGTCTTATGGTCAGATGCCGCCATTTCGGACCAAGAGGCCTTTGAGGTTTCTGGTAATAAACTTGTTACCGAGAAGAATAGAAGGACGGCCATAGAAGCCATATCCGAGCGATTGGCCGAAAAGGTCCATAACCGAATTCTTCAGGATTTTTAAGCCACAGCGTAGACTCAACACGTAACTACTTAGCGAGGGCGTTGACCTCTTTGGTCAGGCGGGATATCTTTCTGGAAGCTGTGTTACGGTGGAGGGCTCCTTTTTGAGCTGCCTTATGGATAACAGGTATGGCTGCAGCCAGGGCGGTCTGGGCCTGTTCTGGAGCCCCTTCATCGATAGCAATTCTGACACGCTTAATTACGGTTTTCACCTGCGTTCGGTTTGATTTGTTTCGAAGATTTCTGACCTTATCTTGTTTGGCCCTCTTTATGGCCGATTTGTGGATTGCCAAAGTCGTTTACTCCTTTCTGCTTTAATTTAGAGTATACTAATAAGTGCCCTCCGAAGACTTGTCAAGTCCATTTTTTGTATGTTGGATGTCGTAAGTCTACGGATTGTAGCCTATGCAAAAACTCTTTTTGAGTTCTAAATACTATTCTTATGCCTGAAACCGCTCGTATAACAAAGGCCGCCGGCGTCGTGGGGGCGGCCACCCTCCTGAGCCGCATTCTCGGATTTATCCGGGATGTGGTGGTGGCCTGGTTCTTCGGTGCGGGCATGGCTGCTGATGCATTTTTCGTGGCATTCAGAATTCCGAACCTTCTGCGGAGGCTCTTTGCAGAGGGTTCCCTTACAATCTCCTTTATCCCGGTTTTTACCC
>JAUWXJ010000196.1 GCA_030616425.1 Desulfobacterales bacterium
CAACATTGCACGTGGTTCCTGTGGAGAGTTCCACTCTTGTTATGAAAGCTTTAAACAAGCCGATCAAATTACAAATGATGAATACGAGCAATTAGACAGACTCCACTATAAAGTTGAAAATGAATTGCTTAAGTTGATTGAATCTCTTCAAAAAATGCAAAAAGATCAAGTTTGGGAAGATACCGTTGAATCCAAATAAGGATGATGCTACGCCCCGCCCCTCATATCCGTTACCATATTGCAGCTATACTCGCTGTTCATTGGATCCAGTTTGTAGCCCAATATAAGCGATGGATTAGGCCAGTTGTATTTGAAAATGTGCGCAAGGTATTATCCTGCCGCACTCCCGTGTTAGGGTGCCATATTTACCAATGTAAAGATTGCGGACATGTTGAACTGATACCCCATTCATGCAAAATTCGTTTCTGTCCTACCTTTGGAAAACATGGGACTGATGTTTTGTACAATCAAGTTCTCAATCGGCTTTTAGATGTATCTTACCATCATTTGATTATGTCGATTCCCTGGCAATTACGTCTCGTCATAATAATGAACCGGCAAGCAGGTATCAATCTTTTAGTTCACGCCGCAACTGAAGCCATACAGCAATGGGCACGGGATATAATGGGAATGCGCATGGGCATCCTTATTGTTATTCATACCTTTGGGGCTGACGCGAAATGGCATCCTCATATTCATCTGATCGTCACGGGGGGCGGTTTGAGCCTTGATGGAAAACATTGGATTAAGACAGATCCTGGATTTCTCATGCATCATGGGGGATTAAAGAAACGATGGAAATATCAAGTCAGCACCCGAATGAAGAAAACTCATCGAGAAGGTCAATGGTGTTTTCCAAAATCTAAAGACTTCCTTAAGCAATATCCTTGTTTTGCAGCTATGATCAACAAGCTGTGGAACCTAACCTGGTATGCCCACATTGGCACTTCTCTTCTCGATCCACGTTTCAGTGTTAAATACATAGGCCGTTATACAAAAAGAGCAGTTATGGCCGAATATCGAATTACTTACTATGACGGCAAGATTGTCCGCTTTTCCTACAAAGATTATGCCGAAGGTGGAAAAACCTCCTTCATGACTTTGAAAGTCTACACTTTCATCGCCCGTCTTATTCGCCCCATTCCTGATAAGCACTTCCCTATGGTTCGTTATGCAGGTCTTTTCTGCAACAGATGGAAAGGACAGTATTTAAGCCAAGCCCGTATTGCTTTAAACCAGTTTGAGCCAGAGGATTCCGATAAAAATATACAACTCTCATGGACTGAACGACAAAAGGAATATACAGGTGTCGATCCCTTGATGTGTCCTAACTGTCAAAAACCTTTATCCTTTGTCGGCACCTTCTTTGGTAATTGGGAGGAACTCCGATCTCTTTTTGATAAGGCAGGTAAAGACTCTACGATTCCCTCTGCTTTATTGCGACCAGGTTGATACCAATGTGGAACCCTCTTATTAAACGAATCCATTGCCAATGTACATTTTGTGGTCACACGTTGCGAATTTCACGACGTCGTATTCTGCGTCTTGAAAGGTTCTTTGATGTCAAAAAGGGACAGCCTTGCATTTGGGAGTGTCATGATTGTCATGAAGGCGTCGTTATCCCTGGACCCTATAAGAATATTAATGGAGAAATAGTGAAAATTGACCCTAAAACCCTTGATCCAAACACTGAGGTTATCCGTTTTTGACCAACATTTTCGAGTAGACAGGAGACTCCCATGACTGAAAGCCACAGTGTGTGTCACTTCCATATCACAGTTGCACTCCTGTCCCTCACAGAACCGGACAAGCGGCTTTCCCATACATCCGGCTCCTCGGTTCGCCATTCAGTACGCCTCCGCCCTACGACACGGGTTCAGGTCTTTGCGGACCCCGGGTTTGGGCCAACCCACCCAGGCCAAGGCATGGTTGAAGCCTTCCCAGGTGTATGCCTTGCGCTGGCTCTTGCGGTTGAGCCACTTGAACAAGATGTGTGTTGCGCGGTAGACATAGTAGCTGCTCCTCTCCAGGTTGTCCGTGATGGCGTAATAGTTCAGGTGGCCACTCACTCGATTCCTTGCCTGCCTGAGCATCTCTCCTTTCCTCAGTACATGTCTGGCTTTCTTCGCCCAGTCGGTGAAGTTGCGCAGGCTCTGCCCCAGCTTCTTACGGCTGGTTCGGCGCTTCACCTTGAAGTATCCCTCCTTTGTCTTTCCGCAGTAATGCGTAAAGCCGAGGAAGGTGAAGTCCTTAGGCTTTTCGCCTCGCTTCTGCGCATCCTCGCGGGCAAATCGTCCGAACTCGATGCAGTGGGTCTTCTCTTCCGCCAGTTTGAGCCCGAATCCTTCGAGCCGGTCTTTGAGGCGTCTCTGAAAGCTCACCGCATCCCCCTTGTACTGAAAGCAGGCCAGGAAATCATCGGCGAATCTGTAATAATATGCCTCGCCCCGGCACTGCCTGCTCACCCGCCGGCTGAACCACAGGTCCAGCACATAGTGCAGGTAGATGTTCGACAGCAGCGGCGAGAGAATGGAGCCTTGAGGGGTACCCTCCTCGGTGGCCCGTGTCAGTCCCTCTTCCATGATGCCGCTCTTCAGCATCCGGATGATCAGCCTGATCACTCGCTCATCTCCGATCCGATGTCGCAGAAATTTGATCATCCACTCATGGTTGACTTTATCAAAGAAGCTCTTGATGTCGGCCTCTACCACGTGATTGACCTTCTTCTGCTGAATCGTCCGGCCCAGGGCATCCAGACATTTGTGCTGGCTGCGCCCCGGTCGGTATCCATGGCTGCTGTCCTCGAATACGGCCTCGTGGATGGGCTCCAGGGTTCGTTTGGTCACTTCCTCCACTATCTTGTCTTCAAGATTGCTGATTCCAAGCGGCCTACCCTTCTCGCTGCCCGGCTTCGGTATATAGCTCCGTCGTTTCGGCTGGGGACGGTATCCCATCCGCCTGAGCCTCCCCGACAGATCCCGAAGGTTCTCTTCAAGGTTTATACCGTATTCTTCCTTGGTTACGCCATCCACTCCGGTCGCCTTCTTGGCGTCCAGTGTGTCGTAGCAGGCCCGCAAATTGTCCACATCGTAGATGTGGTGATACAGGTTGGTAAATACCAATCCCGGCTCCTTGCGAGCCCTCTCCCCTATCCGTGTCAGATCCGTTGCCACTGCATTATCACTCCTTGCATAGTGTCCGTGTTTCCCCTTCCACGGTCGACAAACCGTGGGGACCTTCGCTCAGCGGGGATTAGCCGCCTCATCGCTAGGCCATTGCGGCTCACCGGTCCCCATCACTCGCGACGCGGCCATCCCACAGCCTCTTTTTACATTGGCCGTGGTACTCGGGTACTTCCATTGCGGTTGCTTCCCCAAGAGCTCCTTGATCGTCGCTCGCCTGGTTACTTGCCTGCCGTTGTGTGGCTCGATGCTGTCTTAGACCCCGGGGTGTCGGCTTTGCACTCGTCTCTATCGCGCTCACCGCATGGCCTGCGCCCTACTGGAGAGGATCGGCACAATCCCAAAATCGTTGGTTCTCGGGGCTATGTGTCAGATTCAGGGCTACACCCTTCACCTCGCCGCACTCGAGCTTCGCCCTTCACGGCTTTCGCCTCCAGGCGTTACTCTACTGAGCGGTTGACTAAATCTTACTCAGGAGGGCTTGGGCGCCTCCGGCGCCCTCCCTCTCAACAGGCAACCATTGCCAGGTTGCCCCAGTATTCCATTATTCCAGATGGGGCGAAGCCCCTAAGATCGTCCCTACCCTACCGTCGCAAAAGAGCCATTTTTCTTAAAAGCCCCTTTTTGACCCCAAAAAGGGCATTCTAAGGGTCAAAAACAGCCCGGTTTTGAGCTGTTTTGGA
>JAUWXJ010000117.1 GCA_030616425.1 Desulfobacterales bacterium
ACGGTTTCGGGGGTGTGTAGTGACTGCCACACTATGCACAACTCGCAGAATGGGACTACTATGACTTTTGATGACTCCGAAACCCCATATAGTACCCTGTTAAAGGGGAGTTGTGCTGGTTGCCATGCCCAGGGAGGATCAGTGAATGCGGTTGGCTCCATCCCACAGGTGTATCACTCCAATGCAACCGATCTTGCGGGGGGTAATTTCGCTTACATCGACTATCTCGGCTCAAAGGGTTCCGGAGCAAGTGATACCAAGGGACATAATGTCATCTCCATCAACGCTGCTATATTGGGTGACGCCAATTTATCAGCCCCTCCCGGTGATGAATTTACGACCAATATTGCCAGTGGTGCTAGCAGCCCTGACTTCACCTGTGCAGGCACAAAAGGTTGCCATGGGAATCGAGCCACGGCCGACGAGGCAGCATCCATAAGCGGAGCCCACCACGGCGATGACACCACGATAGACGGAAGCACTGCGGCCAAGAGCTACCGATTCCTGTTGGGTGTTTTAGGTAAGGAAAACAATGACGCGACCAATCCGTGGGAGAACCTCTCGCTTGCCAAGCACAATGAGTATCAAGGCGCGGACAAGAGTACTGGCGAAGATAGCAACCTTGGCTTAACAGACCCTGGCGATGCCGGGACCATCAGTGGGCTGTGCGGCGAATGCCACGGCGACTTCCATGGGGTAGGTGCTGATGGAATGGGTACAACCGCTGCCTGGATTAGGCATCCGACCGACATATTGCTGCCGGAGACAGCGCCATACGGCAGCTACAATCCCACAACCTCATATGACGCAACAGTTCCTGTTGCCTACACGAATCCAGCCTCTCCGACCGAGGCGACCGCGGTTGTCATGTGCCTCTCCTGCCACGGAGTGCATGGTACGGACAATGACGACATCCTAAGATGGGATTACAATGACATGAATGCCGGCAATGGAGGAGCAGCCTCTGGCACGGGATGTTTCAAGTGTCACTTGGATAAGGACTAGAACGATCTTTTTAGTGTCTTAGGCGCGATTTAATTCGTGCTTAATCAGCGGATGAAACAGAAAAAAGGCACCAGCCTTTTTGGTGGGGGTGCCTTTTTTTGTGGCTGTTGCAGTCGTTCTGAGGTAGGAGATCGGTTGGGCACTGCGAGTAGACACCCATGAATAAGGGCCTTCAAAAACTCTTCTTTTTTCTTCTTCTTGCCACTATTGCCGCATATTCGGCCCACGATATTTCAAACCTTGATGTATGGTACCATCTGAGGTGCGGCCAATTCATCCTTGAGAATTTTAAAATACCACAGACCAACACCTTTTCCTATATTGCCGCCGATCGTCCGAGTTTTAATCCATACTGGCTCTTTCAGGTTCTCATCTATATAGTAGAGCGCCTTTCCGGGATCAGCGGCCTGATCGCCGTAAAAATTGTTGTCCTGATTGCCGCGTTTTTCCTCTTGTTCAGGATGAGGAAGAAAGAAGATGGCTGCATACTCCCTGTTTCCTGCCTGCTGCTTGCGCTCATGGCTGCAAACTCCCGGTTTATTGTACGCCCGGAGCTTGCAAGCTACCTCTTGCTTTGCCTCTATTTTTATATCCTCCACCGGTATCGCAGCCATAAAGGCAATTGGATTTATATTCTGATTCCCCTCCAGATCATCTGGGCAAACATGCACGGATTCTGGGTGCTGGGCCTTTTCATGGTCTGGGCCTTCCTTGCCGGCGAGCTGATCCTGTGGAAGCTTCCGCTCCCCTTTGAGTGGAAAAAAGAGGGCGCTGTCCGGGGAAAGGACTATTTTCGGCTGTTGTTTATAGGCCTGATGGTAACCACAGCTACGCTGATAACCCCGGATCCCCACAAAGTTTTGGATCTCGTCCTTGGAATGTTTGCCGGATTAAAGGGCGCTACAGGCAGGGGCGGCCCCATGGCTGTCAATGAGCTGATATCGCCCTTTTCCGCGGATCTGCTTTTTTCCTGGCAGGCGATACTCTACTACAAGGTATTGCTCGCTGTATCTGCTGCATCCTTTATACTGAACTTCAGGCGGCTCAATGTGATCCACCTTTTCCTCTATGTTGGTTTCCTGTATATCTCTGTCCAGGCAAGGCGGAACATGTGCGCCTTTGCGCTGGTTAGCGGCCCGATTACGTTCTGGAATCTTGGTTCTTTTTACAGGGCCTACATTGAAAGGTTCTTGCGTGACAGGGAGCAGTTGGTGGGTCGTGTAAGGACCGTATTGTCCGGGGGTCTGATCCTTGTAATGGCTTTTCTCATTTATGATGCAGCCTCTGACAGATACCACATACGGGACAGGAGTAATACGAGATTCGGATTCGGGATCTCTAAGATTTCCTATCCTGAAAAGGCGATCGATTTCATTCAGAAAAACAACATCCAGGGAAACGTATTCAACAACCCGGCCATAGGCCATTATTTTACGTGGCGTTGTTTTCCGGAGCGGATGGTCTTCTTAGACGGCAGATTCGATTTGCCTGATCGATTCTTATCGCACTATTATGTCCCGGAGCTGTGGCCTAAGATTTCTGAAAAATATAACATTGACTATGTATTGCTCGGTCACGGTAGGTCCCCGAATCTTGCGGGGCTCACCAGGATGCTCTATTTCAACAAAGATTGGGCATTGATCTATTATGATGAAATGGCTGTTGTCTTTATTCGGGATGTACCGGAAAACCGGCAGATTGTCGAAAAGTATCAGGTGCGGTTCGACAGAATGCAGGACGAAACCGTAGCCCGGATACCTTGCTCGAATCTGTTTGGGCTGACAGACCTTCCCGTGGCGCAATTTCAGTTGGGAAACCTTTATGCCACACTTGACCTGTATCACCGAGCAATCAAGAAGTACAAGGAATGTGTCGATATATTCCCTGACTTCTGGGAGGCTCGCAGCAACCTCGGGGACATGTATCGGAGACTCGGCAGGGTCGAGGAAGCCGTGGAAGAGTATAAGATGGCCGTGGCATTAAAACCGGATTATGCGGCAGGGTATGTCAGGCTTGGGAATGTCTATGGTGCCATGCGCAGGTTCCCACAGGCTATCCAGGCATACAAAAAGGCGCTTAAGAGAAAACCTGAACTGGCCGTAGCGCACAATGGACTTGGTCTTGCCTATATGCAGACGAAAAACTATGAAGAGGCTGCGCGGCAGTTCGCGATCACGCTGAAATTGAATCCTCTTGATGCGATGGCCCATCGGATGCTAACTTACTGCAAGCAGGTCTTGCGGAAATGAGCCAAGAGCAAAAATCTGTAAGAAAAAGGCTTTGCTGAAAATGTATGGCCTCATCAGGTTGCTCTCAGTTCTATGTCGCTCACTTCCCTCTTGCTCCTCTAAGCTTGCGGATACTCTCTCTGGCCCTGACATTGCCAGGTGCGACCGAGAGAACCTTTTCATATGTCTGGATAGCCTTAACTGTCAGCTCCTTGCGTTTCGCTATTTGCCCTTCCCTTTTTTCTAATTGCTCGTAAGCAAAGGCCAGGTTAAACATGGTTATGGGGTCATCCGGTCTGAAATCCAAGGCCCGTTCAAAGAGTTCCACCGCTTGATCCAATTGCTCTGCTTTGGCATAGATGACTCCAAGATTGGAAAGTGCTTCATGATAATTTGGCTCTAGCCTTAACGCCTTCTTGTAGTATATGATGGCCTGATCCAATAACCCTTTTTTATCATAAACCAAACCAATATTGTAATGAGACTTGGCATGATCGGGGTCGATGCTAATGGCAGCTAAATATTGTTGGATGGCCAAATCAACAAAGCCCATCTCGTTATAAACGGTACCCAGGCTACATCGGGCCTTAACATAGCCTGGTCTTATTTCAAGCGCCTTCTCATAACTGGCAATAGCCAAGTTGTGTAACCCTTTTTTGAAATAGCAAGCCCCGAGGTTAAATAATGGTTCGGGAGAGCGGGGCTGTAACTTGAGGGCTTTATTGTATTCGGCTATTGCCTGATCTATTCGCTCCAGGGCAAGATAGACATTCCCCATATTATTATGAGCCTTATCTGCTCGCGGGTTCAGCGCTAATGTATATTTGAATTCAGCCATAGCCCGATCGTACTGTTCTGTTTTTGAATAGGCGCTTCCCAGGTTGTTGTGGCCTCTGAACTTTTCTGGGGATTTTTCAACCACATCAGACCAGAGGGATGTCTCTGTCTTCCACACAAAGATTCTATTGTGGGTCCCAATGCCCAATCCCATGATCAGCGCCATTAGCAGCAGGTATTCAACATGCCTGAACAGATTCATTTCAGAATTTACAGATAGAACCATTTTTTCATCATTCCCTCTGGGGCGCAGGCATCTCCGAGCTATAGGCCGCCTGCTCGGAGAGCTTTACGAACGGGAAACCTACGGGCCGGAGGCCGATTGGGGTGAACCCCTTGACTTCGTTCTGGTTAGATAATATCGGGCATTGGTATCATCGGGCTGCAACCTCAAAACTGCTCTAAATTCCACCAGTCCTTGATCAAAGAGCCCTTTATTCAGGTAGGCAATTCCCAGATTGTAATGCGCATCGGGATTTTCGGGCTTTAACTTCAAACTCGTATTGTATTCAACGATTGCCTCATCAACTAAGCCCTTTTTGTGAAGGGCTGTTGCATAGTTATAATGAGATTCTCCATCTTCGGGGTTCAGTTTTATAGATTTTTTGTATTCATCAATAGCCTTATCTACCAGTCCGATCTCGTAATAAGTAGCGCCGAGGTTATTATAGGCCTTTGCATAACCAGGGGCCAGGCTGATTGCCCTCCTGTATTCAAAGATGGCTTTATGAATCAATCCAGCCTTATAATAAGCGTTTCCCAGATTATTACGGGGCCGTGGTTTATGAGGGGATTTCTCAGCACAATCACCCCAGAGGATAAGCGGGGATTTCCAGATAAAATTTCGCTGATGGGTGGCAAGGGAGTACGTCACCAGGACGGCTATCACTGCCACGAACTCGACATATTTGAACACGTGCAGGGCTTTCCGCAGCTTACTTATTGAAATCATAGGCTCTTTGGCCGCAACAGACTTTTTGCCATCCAGCCAATAACCGGTCATTTATGACCCTTAGAGGGTATTTTTGTCTCTTTTAGCATTGATTCCCATCTATTTTTTGAACTGAGCTCCCTGGCCTTTCTTATCTCTTTGAAAGCAAGATCATATTGTCCTTTAGAACCATAGGCAACACCCAAATTGTAATGGGCGTCGGCATAACTCTGATTCATCCTGATCGCGATCTTAAACTGTGAGATGGCTCTGTCAACCCATCCCTTTTCGAAATAACATACGCCGAGATCATTTCGAGCAAGGGCATCGTTAGGTTTTAACTCAACAACCTTTTGATACTGTAAGATAGCTTCATCTATCAGGCCTTTTTCCCTTAAGGCAATGCCCAGGTTGACATAGGCCGGAATATACTTTGGATCACAGGGTTTTAGCTCCAGAACCTTTTTATAATGTTCTATCGCTTCATCTATCAACCCCTTATCTTTGTATACAACACCAAGGTTCACATAAGCATCAGCATAAGACGGGTTTAATTGAATAGCCTTATCATATTCAACAATGGCTTTATCAGAGAAGCCCTTTTTATAATAGGATAATCCTAGATTGTAATGGGCCTTGGGATAATGGGGATTCAGTCGGATGGCCTCTTTCAGTTCAGATACGCCTTTGTCATATAACCCATGCTCACCGCATGAATTACCAAGATTATTGTGTGGCCGGGCCTTGTTGGGAGATTTTTGGACCACATCCGACCACAAGGAAATATCATTGTCCCACACAAGGTTTCTTTGGTGGGCAGCAGCGCCCAATACCAGTACAAGGCAGGCTATTAGCACGAATTCAATATTTCTTTGGGCGAAAGGCATAGGGCTTTCTGGTTGAGTCAGGATGTCGTCCATTGGCCGCTTCACGGGTGCCCCTTATTGGGTCCGCGAAGCTCCTCATGGCGTTTAATCATCCCCAAATACCTTCTGATGTTTTGATTGTCTGGATTCATGCTGAGGTATTTTTCAAACATGACTCGGGCTTCCTTCAATCTGTGTTTCTGCATATACATATAACCCAGCGTTTCATAATAACCCCAGGTGGCCGGTGTGTCCCGGATACCCTGTTTGCACTCAATAATGATTTCATCGTGCAGGAGATCTCTGGGAAGGGCGAACTTTTGAAGCAGGTCTCTATTTTCCGCCGTGTCTTTCAAGAATATGACCGATTTGCCGTCCTGATAAATAAGTTCCCATGCCTTATCAACGTACAGCCTGTCAACCAGAGGGATTATTCTCCCCTGATAGTTCACCGCTCTCGTCAAGATTAAATTCACGTTGTAAAGAGACAGCAATCTTTTTCAAAGCGGTCGGTTCGGGTTCTTACCGGAGGTCGCTCTGCATATCTGCATGTAGTGAAAATAGGCAACCTCGCTCAGGTTTCTACCATCCATAAAAACCTTGTGTTGAGGATAGAGGGTCCATATTAGATAACCGCCCCAATTGTAGGGATTAAACAGGTTGCCTTTGATCTGTTGCGCCTTTATGAACTCAACAGCCCTGTCTCAGGGTATCTTTCAGGCCTCAGACTCATTTGGAAGGTCTGCATCGTAATAAGCAAGATCATCAGAACAGACATGCCCCCGGCAGCAAATAGATTCTCCAGGTTGAGATAAGGACGTGCGGCAAGACTTCGCCCATATGCGCTTTGCCGGACTCGTTGCGTGAGTACAGTCAGAGAACTGGCCAGGGGCGGGGCTGCCGCTATGGCAAATAATATGATGTGACGAATGCTCCTTAGTGAAATAAATCCGAATAAGATGAGGATCGCAACGTCCCACAGCTGCCCCCTGCGGATGGTAAGTATGAGCGACACAACCGCAAGGATCAGCATGAACCAGTATCCGTGATATTCATACAGCATGGGACGGTGGTATTCTTCTATTGATGAAAACAGGCTATTAAGTAAGGCAAAGGGGAATAAGAATATCTTATACCCATTGGGATTGAGCAGTGATAGCATCACGGAAACTACCGCAATCCCCCACATACCACATAGGGGTTTCAAAGATGGGGCCTCGATTGCCCTCTTCCCCCGGAATCTCTTAAGAACGTGTTTAATCGATTCATTCATGGCAAACGCTATGATGACGATATCTCCCACAATAAACGCGCCATGAAGATTGGCCCAAAGAATCATGAGAAATGGGATAATCAGGGAGGCCCTTGTCATTTCACCGAGATCGACCAGGAGATACAGCAGGGATGCCATGAAAAGGAAAGAGAATAACTGCGGGCGGGTATAGTTAAAATCCTTTGCAATAAAAACCAGCAAAGACAAAACCAAAAAGGCGAGAAGCCTGTTTGCGTTCCGCCGGCGCATGGTGGCATAAACAATTAGAAAGGTCAGAACAAAGATCGCGGACTTTAGAGCGGCAATTCCTATAAATCCGGCCAGACAATAGGTGAGATAGAAGGAAATCTGGCTAAGCCACGCATATTTCAGGATGAC
>JAUWXJ010000132.1 GCA_030616425.1 Desulfobacterales bacterium
ACAAGTCCCCTGTGACCAGCAACATATATTTTGGAATCTAATTCCATGCATTCCCTAATCAGTCAAAAGAACTGCTGTTTGCCAAATGGCCTGCCTCCTGCAGTGTCTTTTCTTGCCGAGCCAATTCCATATCGCTTTCGATCATCATCTCCACAAGGCCATCAAAGTCAACCTTTGGCATCCACCCCAGTTTTTTCATGGCTTTTTCTGGATTTCCCAACAATTCATCGACCTCGGTAGGCCTGAAATATCGGGGATCTGTTTCCACATATTTTTTCCAATCCAAATCCAAGCGAGAAAATACCCTGGTTAAAAATTCTCTTACAGAATAATTCTTCCCGGTGGCAATTACGTAATCATCCGGCTCATCTTGTTGCAACATCAGCCACATGGCTTCCACATAATCACCCGCAAAGCCCCAGTCGCGTTTTGCTTCAAGATTTCCAAGATAAAGCTTTTCCTGTAGTCCAAGCTTGATGCGGGTTGCTGCTCGGGTGATCTTTCTGGTTACGAACGTCTCCCCACGGCGAGGTGACTCATGGTTAAATAGAATTCCATTACATGCAAAAAGATTGTACGCCTCCCTGTAGTTAATCGTCTGCCAGTGGGCATAAACCTTGGCTGCTGCGTACGGAGAGCGGGGATAGAATGGGGTTGTTTCTGATTGCGGGCTTTCCGTAGCCTTTCCAAACATCTCAGAGGACCCCGCCTGATAGAGTCTCACGTCCTTTCCGGTTCTTTCTCGAAAATCTCGAATCGCCTCGAGCACTCGAAGTGTGCCCATAGCTATTACGTCAACAGTATATTCGGGTTCATCAAAGGAGACTCTGACATGAGATTGGGCACCCAGATTGTACACCTCATCAGGTCTGACCTTTTCTAATATTCTTCTCAGAACCGTACCGTCACACAAGTCACCGTAATGGAGAAAAAGCTGAGGTCTCTCATGATGGGGATCTTGATAGATTTTATCAATTCGTCCAGTGTTAAAAGACGAAGATCTTCTAATGATCCCATGTACCTCATAGCCCTTGTCGAGGAGTAGTTCAGCCAGGTAACTTCCATCCTGGCCGGTAATACCGGTTATTAAGGCACTTTTCATTTAAGGAATGAAAAAACGTTGAGGGTCAAACCTTGAAAAATATCAATTTTATGAACCCCGTTGGGTGAACGCCGTGCTCCAAAAATGGAGAAAGACCATCGTGCTGGTTTCGTAAGTCGGACCAAAGTAAAAATCAGAGCGGGACAAGACACTATACAATCTTATATTGTTCTATCAGGGTAATAACTCGTTTTGCAGCTTCTGCTGCACTTTCCTTGTATGAATGAATGACTAGGTCAGGGCCTTCGGGTGGTTCATAGGGAGCAGAGATTCCGGTAAATTCTTTGACAATTCCAGCCTTGGCCTTCTCGTAGATGCCTTTCTGGTCGCGGGTAGCGCAGACCTCAGATGGGCAGTCAACATGGATCTCCAGAAACTTCCCCTCTGAGAACAGGGAGCGAACCTTTTGACGATCTTTACGATACGGCGAGATAAACGCTGTGAGGACGATAATGCCTGCATCCACAAACAGTTTGACCATCTCGCTGATGCGACGAATGTTTTCCCCCCTATCCTCAGAAGAGAATGTCAGGTTTGAGCAAAGACCGTGGCGGACATTATCGCCATCCAACACGTATGTGGAGCAACCCCGACGGTGAAGCTCTTTTTCCACTAAATGGGCAATCGTAGATTTTCCAGAAGCTGACAGCCCAGTGAACCAGATTGCCGCACCCTTATGGCCGTGGACTTCTTCCCGATCCCCGCGGGTAATGTACCCGTTGAACCAGGTGACGTTGTTGCTTTTTGTGCCTTTAGAATCCATATTCAACTCCTGGAAAACTTGGATCAAATCTCTATACCTTACAATTTTCTCAATTGGTTCGTTTATCCCACGGACCATTGAGCATTAAGGCATAAAAGCTAAAGAGCATATGTAGACACAGCTTCGCCCCTTCAGTTACACGTGACAATCTGGAGTAAATGGTTAATTTAACTAGCTTTTAGTTAAATGGTTGATTCGAAAGACTGGTTAATTTGTGAAGCCTCCCCGGTAAGGAAGATAAGTGTTTTTGTATAGCTCCCCTTGACCCCGCCCTCCCGGGCGGGGCTTGCGGGGAGCAGGCCGGTCAAATAGTTAAATAGCCCAATGAGGGAAACATGTTGGACTAAGTTTGCGATTGAACTAATTGACCATTTAACAAGATAACCAATTAATTATCCGACAGATCCTGCTCACCAAAGAGACAACAATTTGTCACGGGAAATTCCTGTGGCCTCTCCCATCTTCCTTATGCCCCCCGAATCGTCATCAAACAATAGGGCTTTATCAAAGGATTCGGGCTTAATATTCTTCAGATCCTTCCAGTTGTCGCGGTGACCAACCAGAACCAGCTTCATATGTTTCTCATCTATTATGGAATCCACAAATTCTTTCACGATCGGAGGCCCCACAAAAATGATCCGAACATGGTCCTCTTTCTCAATTATGGTCAATTTTTCGGTCAATCTGTTTCGCACACTGTGGTATTCACTCAGTTTGGACATTACAAATTTGACCGCCAACTTCGACTTGGCCTCAAACCCCTTTGGTGTTAACAAATACGCATAGCTTATCTTGTCCGGATTTCTGCGAAAGTTGCCAATCTTGACCAAGCCCTTTTCCAAAAGGCTCTTGACGATGTAATTTACCTGGCCAAGGCTGATGCCTGCGTGCTCAGCGAGTTGTCGTTGAGTGGAGATCTCTTGTCTGTCTAACGTGTCTAATACTTGGAAGGCTTTTTCGGAGAGTTTCATGCGATTTTCTTCATTGTATAAAGATAGTTGCGCTGTTCAATAATGAACATATTCCATACACCGAACAAAGTCAAATGTCAAGAGAATTCTGTTTAAACACAACTCCATTTTATTGCAGGCAAAATACGGCGAAAAAATCACTATTTCGTACAGACAAGAAAGTGGGCCTGGGGATCGGTGTTTTATCCTTGGGATGATGAAACAATGGGATGAGTTAAGAGAAATGAAGACAATCAAGAAATGATTTTTTCGCAAACGTTGAGTTTGGCGGCTTCAAAGGCGCACTTCGGACAAGGCCACAGGCTTGAACAATACATCCTGTGTCCAATATTCCCAATTAAGGCAAAGCCCCTGATATCAAGGCCGGTCAACGCACCTTGATATAGTATCGTATGCCGGCAAAGATACTAGGTCCTATCCCTTCGACTTTCTTGATATCTTCGATGTTGTGAAAGGGTTCTCGTGTTTCCCTGTATTTGTATATCCTTACTGCCATGACCGGACCAATATTCGTCAGGCGGACCAGCTCTTTCAGGCTTGCCTTGTTAATATTCATGGGCTCGGCCATCCCCTCTTTAAGCTGTCTTTGCTTGAAACGATGGTAGTGCTCTTCTAGGTGCTTTTTGGCGATCTCTTTGTTCTTGGGGTCTACCCAGGTTTCATCCCCAAAGGTGCCCAAACAATAAATCAGTTGGTCAATATCGATATGGCCGTTTGTGTCACGATATGGAAAGTGTCTCACCTTGCTCCCATGCTTGTCGAATTCGACCAAGGCAAACGAGGAATCAGGTAAGGACCTGATGTTAAAATCAGACCATCCCTGGGAATGTGCCTGATCATAAGAACACAAGAATAGAGAAAAAAACATACAAACCGCAAAGATTTTTAGCATCTTCCTGTTCATAATTCCCTCCCAACTCTGACGGCCTCATAAAAAGTCCATCTGAGGCGTTGCGCTTCATCCCCGCCCTGTTAAATTCTCGCTACGCGAGACGGCGAAGCCGATTTAACAGGGTGAATCATTGCGACGTACGATAAGTACGCCTCATTCCTCAAGATTGCGCCTGACGGCTTTAAAAGAGGTGCGCGCCTTGCATCTGGAGCTTTTTACTGTGTCGTCCATTTGAAAACTTTTTACGAGTTTATCAACTCTGAACTGTTCACAAAGAATCTCCGCTGTTGTCTCAAGTGTTTCTTGTCCGGGAAAAGAGGGGGGCTTTGAAAGATTATTATTCCACCGTAATACACTCTTTGTTTGTTTCATAAGTCTTGGAGCCGATGCCCCGAACCTTCATAATATCCTCGGGGCATGCAAAGGGCCCGTGTTCATCCCGATACTGGACAATACGTTCGGCATACTTTGTGCCTATCCCTTTCAGTTGCACAAGCTCCTCCACCGATGCCTTATTAATATTGATCTTTTCTACTTCCTGTGCCCAAAGCGGAAGAACCAACGCCGTAACCACTCCGATCACCAAACAGAATGTAACAATCCTTTTACATGCTCTCATCGTAAGTCTCCTTTCTTGAGTTCCCCTTTTTGCCTGACCCCTCTGCCAGATCCCGGTTGTCACTTACAGCCACCACATTCCACAGAATTCTGCCCTGTCAGCAGTAGACGCGGACACGCTGTCACCCAAATCGCCGAATATGGTCGACTTAAAACCTTAAGCTCCTTTACCACAAATTTCGTTAATGGCAACACTTAATTATTGCGGACGGAATACTGAGAGAAACTCAGTACTTTTTTAGGAACAACGGAAGGGACGCGAGGTTTGCCCTTTTGCTCTTGGAACAATGGAATGGTAGAATAAACATTGTGGACCCATTGACAATCCTACAGATGACCGGTAAAGAAACCACACGCCGGCAATACCAACGATTTGAAGATCCCTGTCCCGATAAATTGGGACGGGGAATGCGCTCGCTTTTGCGGTTCAAGAAATGAATGACTACAACCGAGAACAATTAGAAGCGATTCAAATGGTGCGCCGCCACCTGAAAACGCTTTCACCTTCTGAGCTGATAAGGCTAAAGACAAGGATAGGAAACTATCTCCGATTCAGAAAGGGAGCAGACGAGTTTTTACGAAACTACTTTTCAGAGGTCTGCACTCAGAAGTGCTACCAAGATTATTATAGTGCGTGCTGCAATCGCGAAGGGATTACAACATTTTTTGCTGACACGGTCATAAATGTCCTGATGTCGACCGACGAAGATATTGATCAGCTTCTGAACATGCTTAGCCTCCCAAACCCTGGTATGAAGTGTGTCTATCTTGGAAAAAGAGGCTGCCTTTGGAGCATAAAACCTATCGTCTGTGAGATGTTTTTATGTAAACATGCTAGGGAGACGGTCTTTGACAAAGACGCTCTGGCGTTGAAAGAATGGGAAAGAATAGTACGCAGAGAAAAAAGATATACCTGGCCCAGCCGTCCTGTGCTTTTTGATGAGCTGGAAGCATATTTTATACGGGCAGGATACGCTTCGAGTCTGATGTATCTTCATAACAGCCCCGGGCTCTTGAGGGTAAAGAGCTTGGCAAAGAAAAAGAAGAAGATAGCCCGCAGGAGTTAATCGATCCGCAGATTTTCACATCTCAAACGATCCGCTTAAAATCCTTTTCTACCTGGCGCAGACTTCGGTGAACATAGGTTGGGCGACCATGGGGACAATGTGAGGCATACTCAAGGGTATCGAGTTGTTCCAACAGGGCCTTTATCTGTTCGTCGGCAAGTTTTTGATTAGCCCTTATGGCGCCGTGACAGGCCATAATGGCTAAGCACTCGTCCACACCTCGATGCAGACCTGAGGCAAGACCGATTTCAGCAGCCTTTTCCACAATTTCCATGACAAGCGGCTTGATAGATCTTCCGGCCAGCAACGCCGGCACAGACTTTACCACGTAGGTCTTCCCTCCAAATGGTTCTATTTCCAGGCCCATATTCCTCAGGTCTTCTAGAAGAGTTTCCAGGATGCCGGCTTCCCGATAACTCAACTCAAGGGTCTCTGGCACCAGTAAGCCCTGCGTGGTAATAGCCGAGCTGTTGTAGGCAAACTTGAGGGACTCAAAGACTATGCGCTCATGGGCAGCATGCTGATCGATCAGCAATAGACCGTCTTCGGCCTCGCAAACGATGTACGTATCGTGGAGCTGGCCGATGATCCTGAGGGAGGCAAAGTATTTTTTAGGCCACAGGGGCGGCGTGACCTCTGGTGGTTGTTTGTATGTCGGGGACGTGAACTCTGGTTCGGGTTCACTAACTTTTCCGTGAGGCGGAGAAATAGTATATTGAACAGGGGGTTGCGTTGGTTTGACAGCAGGGGTTGGTCCCCATCCGGGACGATCAAACTTCTGCAGGCTTTCGGATACTGCCCCTGCAACTATGTCATGCACCTGCTTTGGGGCCTCAAACCGAATCGAGTTCTTAGTGGGGTGGACATTCACATCCACCTGATCATGGGGTAGGTTTACGAACAGCATTGCCAGGGGAACTTTCCTTTCATGAGGTGCCCTTCATAGGCCTCCATGACGGCATGGTTGAGTACTTTGTCCCTGACAAACCGTCCGTTCACATAAATGTACAACCCGCGGGAAGTGGTTCGCGAGATTTCCGGAGATCCCACAAA